>JBIKYW010000017.1:0-16396 GCA_044355055.1 Planctomycetota bacterium
CGATCCGCCGCCGCCCGAGCCGGATCCCGTCCCGCCGCCCGCGCCCGAGGAAGACGAAGAGGGGCGCAGCAAGGCCAAGCCCGTCGAGCGCGAGAAGGAAGCACCGCCGCCGCCTCCGGTCAGCACCTTGGAGCGCTGGTTCGAGCGCCACACCGGCTGGGATCTCGGCCGCTCTCAGCCCGGCAAGCCGCGCGCGGGCTGGACCTCGACCATCTACACGCTGACGCTGCGGCGCCCCGGTGGCGCGCGCCTCGCGGGCTTCTGTTACGCGTATCGCCAGGAGGGCAGGCGCACCGTCGCGTTCGTCGCTACGTGCTCGCCCGAAGACTTGGACGAGCAAGAGAAGATCTGGCGCCACATGGCGGAGAAGGCCGACCTCTCGGCCCCCGAGGCGCAGGACCTGACGAAGCTCGAGCAGAAGTACGCGCGCGCGGGTCTGCGCGGCGCCGACTACCGCATCAAGGTGCGTCAGAAGATGGTGCGCGGCTGGAAGGCCGAGGACACCGAGAACTTCATCGTTCTCTACCACACGAACGACCAGCCGCTGATCCGCACGCTCCTCGCCGACATCGAGTCGATCCGGCGCGAGTACATCAAGCTCTTCCCGCCCGCCGGCGAGATCACGGCGGTCTCGACCGTGCGCGTATGCCGCGATCGCACCGAGTACATGGCCTACGGCGGACCGCCGGGCTCCGCGGGCTACTGGAACTACGCCGCGGAAGAGCTCGTTTTTTACGACGCGCAGGTGAAGGAGAAAGGCAAGCGCACGAGCGACGCGAACACGTTCATCGTGCTCTACCACGAGGCCTTCCATCAGTACATCCACTACTCCGCCGGAGAGGTTCCGCCGCACTCGTGGTTCAACGAGGGGCACGGCGATTACTTTTCAGGCGCGGACGTCGTCGGCTCGAAGGTGCGCAAGATCGGCCTCAATCCGTGGCGCATCGGGACGATTCAGCGCGCCGTGAACGACGGCAAGTTCGTGCCTTGGAAGGACATCATCGGCTTCGAGCAGCCGGAGTACTACCGCGGCGATCGCGTCGGCCTGTGCTACGCGCAGGGCTGGTCGATGATCTACTTCCTCCGCCAGTCGCCGGTGGTGGCGAAGCATCCGCAGTGGTCGAAGATCCTCGACACGTACTTTCAGGAGCTGAAGCTCGACTACTCGCGCAGCCTCGCTCAGCTCGAGGTTCAAGGCCGCAAGGACGACCGTCGCGCCAAGGCGGAGGTCGGGGTGGCGTCGCGCAAGTACGCGCTTTCGAAGGCCTTCGACGGGGTCGACATCCCGTCGCTCGAAGCAGAGTGGGTCAGCTTCGTCTCCAAGCTCGAGTTCAAGCGCTGAGCGCGCTCGTCCAGCTTGCGGAATGGGCCTGTCCCGCACTTGGAGCCGGCTCCGCGCGCGGGTTGCGGGGGCGGCGCGCGCGGCGGGAAATCCGCGATTGTCTGTAACGATTCGGCGTGTCGTTGCGATTCCTTCCATCAGCGAGCCACCGATACCGCGCCCCACAGCTCTCCGCAGGGAATCTCCACTTCGACTTGCAGGGAGCGCTCGCGCGCGAACGTCGGCGGACGCGCCTGAATCCCACAGGCGGCCTCGGCACGCGGATCCGCTCGACCTGATCGAGATGTGCTCTCGTCTCGCAGGTCGGCGGGGCCATCACTGGCCCGAAGGAGAGTGGAGGGGCGTCGCAAGACGCAGGCAAAGCCGCTGGCGACCGCGGTCGTGGCCCCCGAGGGTCCGACACGGTGCCAGCGGCCCCACCATGTTTGCTGCCCGAACCTGCCCGCGGCCCGAACATCCCCGCGGCCCGAACAATGGGAGCCGTGCTGGCGCAAGGAACGGGCCTCTTCTGTGGCGCCGACCGCCTGCGCACGTATGCTCATCCGCGATGCGTTCCACAGCGCCCCGAAATCATGCGCGAGCTGCTCGAGCGATGCTCGCGCTGGCGGGAGTGGTGTGGATGCTCCTCGTCCAAGTGCTGGGTGGCAGCACGACGTTGGTTCATGCCCACGGCAGCGAGGGTGGGCACGTGCACCTCGTCGCCACCGAAGTCCGTGCTTCGGAACACGACGAGTGGCATCGCCGCGCGCACGGGGCTGAGGCGAACGGCGAAGACGCGGCAAAGCTCGAAGACGACGCGCCGCACATCGGCGAGCGAGCGCCGGAGCTCTTGTTGCAGTTCCCGTCCGCACCCCAAATCGCGCAGGACGACTCCGGTGCGGAGGGCGCCGTCGCGCTTCGGTTCGCACGCGTGGCGCTGAGCACGCCTTGGACCGAGAGCAGCGCACGGCGTGTGACTTCGAAGGTACCCGAGTCGCGGGCGCGCAGTCCCGTACGTCGGCTCCCACCCGAGAACCTGAACCTCTCGCTGCGCATCTAGCGCGCGTCGGATCGCGTGTGCATCCCGCTTGCGCGGGGTGCGTTAGGCGCTTGGAAACAGCGCCTCACTCGTGATGACCTGACGTGGACTTTTTCTGTGATGCGCATTGCCTCGCTCTCGTTCTCGACCTTCTTCGCCGTTCTTGCCCTGACTCCCGCCTGCGAGCGGAGTCCGCTGAGTTCCAGTGTCGCAGCCGCGACCGTCGATGCTCCGCTCGAGTTGCCGTCGCTGCAGAGCACGGTGTTCGGCGAGCGCGTGCTGGTGTTCATCGAACACCCCGCTCTGGTGCGTGGCGAGTCCGCTCGCTTCGCGGTTCACTGCAGCGTCCTTGCGACGGGCGAGCCCGTTCGAGTGGGGCGCGTGACACTTCGACTGGACTCGCAGGAGTTCTCGCTCGATGCGCCGTCGCGTGCGGGCATCTTTCTCATCGAAGGCACGCCGTCGAGCGCAGGCACGCTCGCTGCGCGCGTTTCGATCTCGGCGGGTGACCTCGCCGAAGAGCTCGCGCTCGGCGACTTGATCGTTCACGCGGACGAGGCTGCGGCCCGCGCAACAGTGTCGGATGAAGAAGACGAAGACGGCGCGGTCGCGTTCTTGCTCGAGCAGCAGTGGAAGCTCGCGCTCACTCTGGCGCGCGTCGAGCGGCGCGACCTCGCGCGAAATCTCGTCGTTCCTGCGTCCGTTCGCCTGCCAGAGAGTGCGAGCGCCGCGCTCCATGCGCCGCTCGCAGGGACGCTGTACCCCGCCGAAGGTCGCGCGCTGCCGCGGGTCGGCAAGCTCGTCCGCGCGGGAGATGTGCTCGGTGAAATCGAGCCGCCCATCGACAGCGCGACCATCGCACAGCTCCACGCTCTGCGACTCGAGCTCGACATGCAGCTCGTCGAGGCCGTACACGAGGTCGAGCACTCGAATTTGCGCCGCACGTTCGCGCAGCGCGAGCTCGACCGCCTGCGCGCCCTGCGGCCCGACGGCTTGAGCACGCTTCCCGAGCTCGACGCGGCGGAACGCGAGGTCGAGTTCACGATCCACGAAGAGGATCTCGCGCTCGGACGGAAAGCGACCGTCGAACGCATGCTCACGGAGCGCGCACGCTTCGACACGCGCACGGGTTCGCCCGTGATCCGCGTGCCGTTCCGCGCCACGATCGATGGCACGATCACGCGAGCTCCGCACGCATCTGGAGCCAGCGTCGATGCGCAGACCGAGCTCGTCCGCGTCGTCGATACGTCGCGCGTGTGGATCGAAGGGCGCGTGTCCGAGTTCGATCTACACAAGCTCTCGGGCGAACTCGGCGCGTCGGCGACCTTCCTCGGGCTGCCTGGCGAGCGACTGGAGCTCGAGGGCGCGCCGTGGATCGCGCCGCGGGTCGCGGAAGAGTCGCGCTCCGTTCAGGTGCGTTTCGTTGCGCAGAACGCCAAGGGCTTGCTGCTCGATGGAATGCTCGCGGAGCTGTCGCTGCGCACGAGCCGAGCGGTCGGCGTGCTGGCCATACCCGCCGAATCGATCGTCATGGACCAAGGCCTGCCGACGGCCTACGTCATGAAGTCGGGCGAGCGCTTTGAGCGCCGCGTGCTGCGGACCGGGCTGCGCGACGGAGACTTTGTCGAGGTGCTCGATGGTCTCGCGGAGAATGAGCGCGTCGCGGTGCGTGGCGCCTACATCGTGCGCCTTGCGTCGATGTCGCCGGCGACGATGGAACATCACCACCACTGATCGGGAGCGCACTCCGTGGTCAATCTCCTGATCCGACTGGCGCTCGAAAAGCGCCTCACGGTCATCATTCTGTCACTCGTCACGATGGCGATCGGGGCGTTCGTCACGCTCCGCATGCCCGTCGACGTGTTCCCCGACCTCACCGCACCGACGGTGACGGTGCTCGTCGAAGGCCACAGTCTCTCGCCGCAGGAGATGGAGACGCAGGTCACGTTTCCGATCGAGAGCGCGATGAACGGGGCATCGGGTGTGCGCCGTGTGCGCTCCGGCACGGCGCTCGGCATCACGGTCGTGTGGGTCGAGTTCGATTGGGGCACCGACATCCAGCGCGCGCGCCAGACCGTGGCCGAGCGACTCAGCACGATCTCGAGCGCGATGCCCGAGGGTGTCGAGGCGCCCAAGCTCGCGCCAGTGTCGAGCGTGATGGGCGAAATCCTGTTCCTCTCACTCACGTCCACCCGTCACACGCCGCTCGAGCTGCGCACGACAGCGACGACGCTGGTCCGCAGACGACTCTTGTCGGTTCCCGGCGTCTCGCAGGTCACTCCGATCGGCGGCGACACCAAGCAGTATCAGGTGTTGCTGGCGCCGGACCGCATGCGCGCCTACGGAATCACAGCCGACGAGGTGATCGACTCTCTGCGCGGTTCGAACGAGAACGTCGCGGCGGGCGTGCTCCGGTTCGGCGCACAGGAGATCCTCGTCGAGGGCATCGGACGCATCGTCACACTCGAGGACATCGCTGCCGTCGCCGTGGCGGAGCGCGACGGGATCCCGGTGCGCGTGGGCGATCTCGGACAGGTCGTGATCGGTCCCGCTCTCAAGCGCGGCACGGCGGCTGCTTCGCGTCGCGGAGCGTCTTGGGAGCCGATCATCGAGCCCGCGGTCGTGCTCGCGGTGCAGAAGCAGCCGGGCGCGAACACGCTGGAGCTCACGGGGCGCCTCGACGGAACGCTCGATGAGCTGGAGGCGGTGCTGCCGGAGGGGATGCACATCAATCGCAACCTGTTCCGACAGGCATCGTTCATTCAGAACTCGATCGACAACACGGTCGTCGCCCTGATCGAAGGCGCGCTGTTCGTCGTGCTCGTCGTGATCGCATTCTTGGCGAGCGCTCGCGCGAGCGTGATCACGCTGCTAGCGCTGCCACTGTCGCTGCTCATCACGGTTCTTGCCCTCGAAGGACTCGACGCGAACATCAACACGATGACGCTCGGCGGCATGGCGATCGCGATTGGTGCGCTGGTCGACGACGCGATCATCGACGTCGAGAACGTGCTGCGGCGCCTGCGCGAAAACCGCAACCTGCCGGAGTCGAAGCGCCGCAACGCGGTGAGTGTGATCTACGCGGCGAGTGTGGAGGTGCGCGGGTCGATCGTGCTCGCGACGTTCATCATCCTGCTCGTCTTCGCGCCGCTCTTTTTCCTCTCCGGAGTCGAAGGCCGACTTCTGCGACCACTCGGAGTCGCGTTCACGGTCTCGCTTGCGGCTTCGCTTCTCACGGCGCTCACTCTGACTCCGGCGTTGTGCAGCCTGCTCTTGCCCAACAGCCGCGCTGTCACGAAGAGCAGCGAGCCGCCGCTCGTGCACTTCTTGCAGCGGGTCTACGCACGTCCACTCGAATGGGCGCTGCGTCACCCTTGGCTCGTGACTCTGCCGAGCGCCGCGCTCCTCGCTTTCGCGACGTGGACCGCCGTGAACATGGGGCGCGGCTTCCTGCCAGAGTTCAACGAGGGTGCGCTGGTCGTCGAGGTTGCAAGCCTTCCTGGAACTTCGATCGAGCAGGGTGACGCGCTTGCACGGCTCGCCGAGGAGGCCCTTATGTCGGAGCCGGAAGTCGTCGCGATCGGACGTCGCACGGGTCGCGCGGAAGAGGACGAGCACGTGCAGGGCGTCGAGGCGAGCGAGATCGATCTCACGCTCGACATGGGCGCGCGCGAGCGCTTCGGACTGCCGCGTCGCACCAAGGCCGAGCTTCTCGACGCGTTGCGCGAGCGCATGGCATCGATCCCCGGCATTCAGGCTTCGTTTGGTCAGCCCATAGGTCACCGCATCGACCACATGCTGTCGGGCACGCGCGCGAGCGTCGCGGTGAAGATCTTTGGCAGCGATCTCGCGGAATTGCGCGAGCTTGGCACTCGCGTGGAGACCGTGATGAAGGAGGTTCCTGGCGTCGTCGACTTGTCGGTCGAGCGACAAGCCCTCGTTCCGACGCTGCGTATTGAGTTCGACCGTGCGGCGATCGCGCGTCACGGTCTGCGCATCGAAGACGTGGCGCACGCCGTCGAGCTCGCGACGCAAGGCAGCGTGGCAGGACAGGTGCTCGAAGGCACCAATCCCGTCGATCTCGTGGTGCGCACGAGCGCGGAGCGCACGCCGGACCCCCTGAGCATCCCCGACGTGCTCGTCGAGGCTGGGAATGGCCGCCGGATTCCGCTGCGTGCGCTGGCTTCGATCCGTGAGGATCGCACGCCGAACTTCATCAGCCGCGAGAACGCTCAGCGCAAGATCGTCGTGATGTGCAACGTCGCCGAGCGCGACTTGCGCGGCGTCGTGGAGGACATTCGCACGCGCATCGAGGCGGACGTGAAGCTGCCGACGGGCTACTGGGTCGAGTACGGCGGCCAGTTCGAGAGCGCGCAGGCGACCGGCGAGCTGCTCGGCTGGCTCGGCGGATTGATCGTGGTGAGCATCGCATTCCTGCTCTATTTCGCGTTCGGATCGGTACGTGACGCTGCGCTGATCCTGCTGAACCTGCCGCTCGCATTGATCGGCGGCGTGCTCGGCGTGCACCTCTCGGGCGGAGTGCTCACCGTGGCGTCGATCATCGGTTTCATCACTGTCTTCGGCGTCGCTGCGCGCAACGGCATCATGCTCGTCTCGCACATCCGGCACTTGCAGCGCCACGAAGGTGTGCGCGACTTCCGCGAGGCCGTGCGACGCGGCGCGCTCGAACGGCTCGCACCGATCCTGATGACGGCGCTGGCAGCAGGCCTCGCGCTCGTACCGCTCGCGCTGCGGGGCGATGAGCCCGGCAGCGAGATCCTGACGCCGATGGCGGTCGTGATCTTGTGGGGACTTCTGTCCTCGACCTTGCTCAACATGTTGCTCGTTCCTGCCCTGTTCCTGCGCTTCGCGATTCCCGCCGAGACGGGTGCGGAGCTCGACATGCCGATGGAGGTGACCGGTGAAGAAGGTTGAGCTTGGTGCAGTCGTCGTGCTCGCCCTGATCGGTGGCTGCAAGAGCCATGTCGATCCGCGTGCAGACTACGAGGCGGCTCGCGAGGGTGTTGCGGCGGCAACGGGCGTTTCGGGGGCGCGGCTTCCAGGCGAGGCTCTCGTCAGTGCGACCGAGATCGAGTCGATCTTGGACGGCGGCCTGACGCTCGAGGAGGCTCGGTCGCTCGCGCTGCGGAACAGCGCTCAACTGCAGATCGCGTTCCTCGACGTCGGCATCGCGCGCGCGGACGTGGAGCAGTCCAAGCTGCTTCGCAATCCGACGCTCGGTTTCGCGTACCTTTGGCCGGATGGCGGCGGTCGCGATCGCATCGGCGGTGAGCTCGTTCAGGGGCTCGGAGAGCTGTGGCAGATTCGCTTTCGCGAAGAGCTTGCGAATGCCGACCTGCGCGCCAAGGTTGCCGCGGTTGCGCAGGTGGCGTCGAGGCTGTTGCTCGAGGTCGAGCGCGCGTTCCTCGATCATGCGAGCGCGAGCGAGTCGATCGCTGTGGCCGACGACGAACTGGAACTTGCTGCTGTGGTGCTGGGACTTGCGGAAAAGCGCGTAGCTCACGGAATGGCGCCGTCGACCGAAGTCAGCCTCGCGCGTTCACGCGTTGCGGCGGCCGAGTTCGAGCGCACGCGGTTGGAGGGCGAGCTGATCGCCGCGCGCGGCCGCATCGCCCTCGCTCTTTCGATCGGCGGAGATCCCGCGCGCATCGAGCCCGTCTTGCCCGTGAGCTTCCAGTCGGGGGAGGCGCCGGAGCTCGCCGAGCTCCTCACGCGCGCGACGGCTCAGCGCCTCGACCTGCGAGCGGCCGAGCTTGCCGTAGCTCGCGCCGAGACGGCCGTTGCGCTGGAGCGCCGACGCGCTCTGCCCGAGGTGTCGGCAGGCTTGGAGGCCGAGCATCCGGAGGTCGGTACCAACACTCCGTTCGTCGGCGGTTTCAACGGCTCGATCGAGCTGCCCATCTTCGACGACGGCAGCGTGCAGGTGCGACGCGCGGAGCTCGCTCGCGAGCTTGCGGCCGAGGAGCGCGCGCTGTTGCAGGCCGGAGCCGAGCAGGAGGTTCGCACCGCGCACGCCGCTCTGCTCGCCGCCCGCAGCACCCTCGCCATCGCAACCTCGCGTACCGTGCCCGAGGCGGAACGCGCACTCGCGCTGAGTCGCACCGCCTACGAGATGGGGCGACTCACGATCTTGGACGTGCTCGCTGCGGAGGCCCAGCTCGTCGCGGCCCGCGCAGACGTGGCGAGTGCCCGCGCGACCTTGGCGCTCGCACGCCACGAGCTCGTGCGCGTGACGGGCGGCGCGCTGTGAGCGCGGACTAGCGCCAGTTACTCAGCACCAGGCCGCAGCCGGCGACGACGAGAACCGCGGAGAACACGCGCTGAAGGGCGCGCGGCGGGATCAGCGCGGAGACGCGGCCGCCGAGGAGGCTTCCAGCGATGCCGAATGCCGTGAAAAGCGCGAGGATGTTCCAGTCGATCTCGAGGCCGAGGTTGCCGAGCACATCGAGGTACTTGGCGAAGCCTGCGAGCGACTTGAGCGTGATGATCACGAGGCTCGTGCCGACCGCTCGGCGCATCGGCAGTCCGCCGAGCAAGACGAGGGCGGGCACGATGAGAAAACCGCCACCTACGCCGACGAGCCCCGTGAGGACGCCGACCGCGGTGCCCTCGAGCACGATCATCCACGTCGGGTGCGGTGTTCGCGCGGAAGCGTCGTCATATGGCGTGCGAAGGAGCAGAACGGCTGCGCCCAGCATCACCGCGGCGAGCAGGACCAACTGCACGCGGGCGCTGACGTAGCCGCCGAGCCACGCGCCGAGGTAGGTTCCGAACACGCCCGGAACGCCGAAGCGCAGCACGCTGCGCCAGTCGATCTCGCGGCGCCTCGCGTAGGGCACCGCGGCGACGAGGCTGATGCCCGCGACGATGCCCAAGGAGCTTGCGATCGCGACCTTCTCGTCCTCGTGCGCGAGGTACACGAGCGCAGGCACCGTCAGGATCGAGCCGCCCGAGCCCAGAAGCCCGAGTCCGAGTCCGATCGCGAGCGCTCCGACCCAGATCCACATGGTTCGCTCCTAGCTCTTCGCGGCGGCCACGGCGCTCGCGCGCTGCGCGTAGTGCGTGCGCGCCCAAGTACCACCGAGGATTCCGGCGATCGTGGCGAGCGCGTAGAGCTTGCCTTCGCCGAGCTGCGCCAGCGCCGTCCCCGGGCAAGCCGCCGAGAGGCCCCAGCCGAGCCCGAACACGATGCCTCCCACGAGCACGCCGCTGTGGTAGGGCTTCGGCTCGAGCTTGATCGTCGAACCGTCGGCTGCGCGCGCGTGGGTGCGCCGCAGGAGCGCGATGCCCACGGCGGCGGTCGCGATGGCGACTCCGATCACGCCGAACAAGTGGAGATCCGTGAGCTTGAACATGCCCACGATGGCGGCTGCGTCCGTGGCGCGACCCAGCGAGAGCAGAAAGCCGAACACGGCACCCGAGACGACGAATGCGAGGGGCTTCACGCGACACCTCCCGCGAGCGCGACGAGCAGCCACGTCGCCGCGAAACCGCCGATCATGAAGCCGATCGTCGCCACGAGGCTCGACTTCGCGCCGAGCGCGATCCCGACGATCGAGTGTCCGCTCGTGCAGCCGCCCGCCATGCGCGCGCCGTACCCGACCAGCGCGCCTCCGACCGCGAGCAGGAGATATTGCGCCGTGCCGTGCACGTGGAACTGCTCGGCGATCGCACTCGAGGAGCCTGCGACGTGCAGGCTGCCCGTTGCGAACGCGCCCGCGAGTCCGCCCAGCGGCAGGCCGAGCGCGAACCACAGCTTCCAGCGCTCGCTGCCCGCGGGCTTGCCGAGGCTGCACGCCTCCGCGTAGCCGCTCGATACGCCGAGCGCCTTGCCCGACAGGAGCGCGAAGAGGGGAACGAAGCCGCCGATCGCGAGGCCGGCGAGCCAGAAGGGCCAAGGTTGCATGGTCTGCGTGTCTCCGATGTCGAGTGCTCGGGGAGTGGGTGGACTAAGCCTTCGCGCCAGCGCTGCCCGCGCCCATGCGCGTCCACGCTTCCATGCCGCCGACGACATCGAGCAGCTGGCCGAAGCCCGCGCCCGCGAGCAGGCTCGTCGCGATCGACGAGCGGTAGCCCGAGCGGCAGATCACGGCGAGTTCGACGCCGCGCGGCACCTCGGCAAGGCGCTGCTGCAGGCGGTTGAGCGGGATGTTGACGCTGCCATCGATGTGGGCGGTGTTCCACTCGGCGGGCGTGCGCACGTCGAGGACGGTCGGTGCACCGGACGCTTCGAGACGCTCGGCGAGGGCCTGTACCGTGATGCGCGAGCTGCGCTTCACGAGCTCGGGGCGCTGTGCGAGCGCGCCCATGCCCTGCGCGAGGTGTCCCGCGACGCGCTCGAAGCCGACGCGACCGAGTCGCACCGCGGCTTCTTGTTCGCGTCCCGGCTCGCTGATCACGATCACCGGTCGCTTGGGGTCGAGTACCGAGCCAGCCCACGTGGCGAAGCTGCCTTCGATGCCGACGTTGACGCTGCCCTGCAGGTGGCCGCCCGCGAAGTCGGCAGGCGAGCGCACGTCGACGAGCTGCGCGCCTTGGTTCGCCTGCATCAGCACTTCGTCGAGCGAGAGCGGCACGAGCGCGGTCGCGAGCTGCTCTTCGAGCGTTCCACGCTGCTGGCGGTTGAGCGTCGCGTTGTAGGCGAAGTACGCCGGTGCATCGGGCTGGTCCGCCGAGACGAGCGCGATGAATTCGTCGCGCGACATCGGCTGCAGCGCGTAGTTGTAGCGGCGCTGCTCGCCGATCGTGGAGACGCGCTCGCTGGAGAGCTGCTTGCCGCACATCGAGCCTGCGCCGTGTGCGGGGTAGACGAGAGTTTCGTCGGGGAGCTTGAGCAACTTGCCGTGCAGCGAGTCGTAGAGCATCGAGCCAAGCTCCTTGGCCGTCACGCCGACCGACGCCATGAGGTCCGGGCGGCCGACGTCGCCGATGAAGAGCGTGTCGCCGGTCATCACCGCATGCGGCTTGCGCGCATCCACCGCGAGGTCGTGCACGACGATCGAGATGCCCTCGGGCGTGTGGCCGGGGGTCTCGAGGATCGAGAGCCGCGTGTCGCCGAACTCGAGCGCGTCGCCGTCCTTCAGCGCCGTGAACTCGTACTCGGCCTTGGCCCGCTCGCCGAGGTAGATGCGCGCGCCGGTGAGGCGGCGCAGCTCGAGGTGCCCTGCGACGAAGTCGGCGTGGAAGTGGGTCAGGAGGACGTGGCGGATCTCGACGCCGAGCTTGCGCGCCTCGTCGACGTACTGGCCGATGTCGCGCTGGGGGTCGATGACGGCCGCGACCTTCGAGCGCTCGTCGGCGATCAGGTACGAGGCATGGGCGAGGCAACCGAGGTAGTACTGCTTGACGATCATGGAGGGCTTCCTTGGCTCTAGGGGGCGCGGGAGTTTCGCGCGCCACGCCGGACCGATCTGCAACCCTCGTGCCAGCCTCTCGATCCCGCTTTCTGACCCTGAAAAGGGCATTTCTGAGATCAGCTTGACAGTCTGTAAAGGGCTCGCCTGTACGTTCGGCAGCCTTTGTCGACGCGGGCGGGGCCCTCGGCCTGGCGCCCTGTGCGCGTCGCGGGCGTGGGGCGGTGGACCTAGCTCGACGGGGCCGCGAGGTCGTACTTCTTCAGCTTGGACCACAGGGTCATGCGGCTGATGCCGAGCAGCTCGGCGGCGAGAGTGCGGTTCCAGCGGGTGCGCTCGAGCGTCGCGAGGATCGAGGCCCGCTCGGCGGACTGCTCGGGGGTCAGGCCGGGCGGGGCGGGGCGCGCCGAGGACTCCGCGGTCCCGCGAGCGCGATCCCGGGCCGCGCGCAGCTCCGCGGGGAGGTCGACCAGCCCGAGGTACTCGCCGTGGGCCACGACCATGGCGTGCTCGATGGCGTTGCGCAGCTCGCGCACGTTGCCCGGCCACGGGGCCTCGACGAGGCACTCGAGCGCCTCGCGCGTGAGGCCCTTCACCGACTTGCGGTAGCGCGGTGCGAGCTCGTCGACGAAGTGCTGTGCGAGCAGAGGGATGTCGAGACGGCGCTCGCGCAGCGGCGGAAGTTCGATCTCGAACACGCGCACGCGGTAGTAGAAGTCCTCGCGAAAGTGACCGGCTTCCATGCGCTGCGCGAGATCGCGGTGCGTGGCGCAGACGAGCCGCACATCGACGTCGATGTCGCGATCGCTGCCCACGGGACGCACCTTGCGCTCTTGCAGCACGCGCAAGAGCTTCGCCTGCAAGGCCACGGGGAGTTCGCCGATTTCATCGAGGAACAGCGTGCCACCGCTCGCCTGCGCGAAGACGCCCTGCTTGTCGCGCAGGGCGCCGGTGAACGCGCCCTTCACATGGCCGAAGAGCTCACTCTCGAGCAGGGATTCCGGAATCGCGGCGACGTTGATCGCCACGAAGGGCTTGGCGCGTCGCAGCGAGAGGTCGTGGATCGCACGCGCCGCAAGCTCCTTGCCCGTGCCCGACTCGCCGCGCACGAGTGTGCTCACGTCGCTCTGCGCGGCGAGCTCGATCCGCCGCATGACTTCGAGCATCGCCTTCGACTTGCCGACCAAGCCGCCGAGCGCGCGCGCACGTGCGTCGCTCGCCTGCGGTGCGGGAGACTGCTGAACGACCCACTTCGTCAAGTCGGTGAACGTTCCGACCGCGCCCGTGACGCTGGCGTCCTCCGCACGTAAAAGCCTCAGATTGCCGAGCAAATGCAGCGGGCGGCCATCCTTCGCCACGATGCGGCACTGCTGGTCGTGAATGCCATCGCGGCCGCCGGGGTCGGCGAGCAACTGTCCGATCCTCCCAAAGCCCTCGCAGTCCGGACCCTCGAGCGCGCTGCACGGCTTGCCAAGGATCTCGGCGCGCGACCAGCCGGTGATGCGCTCTGCGCCCGCGCTCCACGAGGCGAAGCGTCCGTCGAGGTCGACGGTGAACACACCGTCTGCCATCGCGTCGATGACTTGCGCGAGCAGCTGCGGGTTCTTGCGGTAGTCGAGTTCCACGGTTGCGGCGGGAAAGGTAACCGAGCCGAGGTCCGGCGCGCAGCGTCAGCGCGACTGCGCGACGCGCTCCGCCGCGCGCAGCACGCGCAGAGCGTTGCCGCCGAGCAGCTTGCGCAAGTCCTGGTCGGTCCAGCCACGATCGATCAGCACTTGCGTCAGGTTGGGGTAGTCGTCGACGCTGTCGAGCCTCTGGGGGAGTAGGGACACGCCGTCGAAGTCCGAGCCGATTCCCACATGGTCGACTCCCGCGATGCGCGCGATGTGCTCGACGTGGTCGGCGACCTGTTCGACGGTGCCACGCTCGAGCGAGCGGCTGGCGCGATAGTCCGCCCACGCCTTGTCGTACTCGGCTTTGTCGGGGTACTTGGCTGTGAGCTCGCGCTGCACCTTCAAGTTGTCCTGCGTCTTGCGCGCGGTGTCGGGATGGATGAAGCTCGAACCGAAGTTCACCATCACGACACCGCCGTGCGCCGCGATCTCGCGCAGGAGCTCGTCCGAGAGGTTGCGCGGGTGGTCCGCCAGCGCGCGCGCGGAAGAATGCGACGCGATCACCGGAGCGCTGGAGATCGCCAGCACGTCCCGCACGCAGTCGTCGGAGACGTGCGAGATGTCGACGAGCATTCCGATACGGTTCATCTCGCGCACGACGTCCTCGCCGAACGGAGCGAGACCGCCGTGCTTGGCGACATCGGTCGAGGAATCGGCCCAAGCCGTGGACAGCGAGTGCGTGAGCGTCATGTAGCGCACTCCGAGCCGATGGAACATCCGCAGGGCTGCGAGCGAGCCCTCGATCGAGTAGCCGCCTTCGATGCCGAGCATGCAGGCGATGCGCCCACTCGCGCGGATGCGCTCGATGTCGTCGGCGGTGGAGGCGAGCTCGAAGTGCTCGGGCCATTGCTGCACCATGCGGTGGACGAGGTCGACCTGCTCCAAGGTGCGTTCGAGCGCGTCGCCCGAGGCCTCGGTCGAAGCCGAGACGAAGACCGACCAGAACTGAGCGCCGACACCGCCGGCATGGAGGCGCGGGATGTCGGTGTGGAACTCTGGCCGATGCGCGGCGAGGTCGCAGCCGTCGAAGCCGCTGCGCGTGCGCTCGCGCATCGCCCCGGGCAGGTCGTTGTGTCCGTCGATCACAGGCAGGGTTGCGTGCAGTGCGCGGGCACGTTCGCTCACATTCGGCTCTGCGGCGGCCGGAGAGCTCGTGGACCGCGGGGGGGCGGCACAGGCCGCGGCGAAGAATGCGATGGTGAGTGCAGCGCGCATGCCGCGATCCTACCCGTCGATTCCGTGCGCCGTTACCCTGTGCGCCTCATGGCGACGGAGCTCCAGCTGTACGCGGTGAATGCCGAGGGCGTTCACGCGCTCGCGGTCGAGGCGGGAACGGGCACCGTGCACGACCTGCTGGAGCGGATGCCCGGTGGCGTCTACTCCGCCCTGCGCACCTTCGAGCACGATCGTTTTCTGTGGCTCGAAGAGCATCTCGCGCGGACACAGCGCTCGATGGCGGGCCTCGGCTGGCAGCGTGCGCTCGACGAACGTCGCTTGCGGTCCGCCCTCGATGCCGTTGTGCGCGCCTATCCCCTCGCGGACTCGCGCGTGCGCTTCGACGTGCTCCGCGAGCCCCATGAAGTGCAGGGCGTTCGCGCGGACTTGTTCATCGCGCTCTCTCCCTTCGTCGCCGTTCCCGAGACGTACCTGCGCGAGGGCGTCACGCTCGACTTCGCGCCGCATTTGCAGCGCCTTCAGCCGCTCATCAAGACGACGGACTTCGTGCGCGAGCGCAAGCCGCTGCCGCTCGGCGCACAGGGTCGCTACGAGCACGTCATGGTCGACGCGCGAGATCGCGTGCTGGAGTGCTCGAGCTCGAATCTCGCGTTTTTCCGCGGCGACGAGCTCGTGACGGCCGGTGACGGCGTGCTCGAAGGCATCACGCTGATGGTGCTCCTGCACATCGCTCCGCGACTTGGTTTTCGGCTTCGTCGCGAGCGGCTGCCGCTCGCCGAGCTCGCGCGCGTCGACGAGTGCTTCCTCTCCAGCTCCGCGCGCGGCGTCGTGCCTGTCGTGCAGGTGGGGGAGCAACGCATCGCGGACGGTCGAGTCGGCGAGCGGGTTCGTCGCCTGACGACCGCGTACTACGAATTCGCAGCGCGCGAGTCGCGTCGCGCGATCTGAGCCTGCTCAGGCTTCGAGCAGCAAGAGCTCGGAGCAGAAGCCCGGTCCCATCGCGAGCAACACGCCCTTCGAGCCAGCCTTGGGCGTGCGTTGTTGCAGGGTGCGCTCCAAGATCAGCATGACCGAGGCGCTCGACAGGTTGCCCGCATTGCGCAGCGACTCCCACGAGATTGCCACGGCGTCGTCATCGAGCCCGAGCGAGTCGCGCGCGGCTTCGAGCACCTTGGGGCCGCCGGGGTGGCACACCCAGAAGGCGATGTCGCGCGGAGCGAGACCGTGCTCCGCGAGGAACTTGGCGCAGTCCGGACCGAGACGTTCTTTGGCGACGCTCGGCACCGAAGGCGAGAGCACGATCTTGAAGCCGTGTTGGCCGATGCGCCAGCCCATGACGTCCTCCGTGTCGCGATAGAACACGGAGCGCGTATCGACCACGCGCACGCCGCGCGCGGGATGCTCGGCGCCGACGACCACCGCGGCGCTCGCTCCGTCGCCGAAGAGTCCGCAAGAAATCACGTGGGCCAGCGACGTGTCGTCCTTCTGCCACGTCAGCGAGCACAGCTCGATCGTGAGCACGAGTGCGACGCCCTTGGGGCGGCCGCGCACGAAGTCCGTCGCGCGTGCGAGTGCCGCGGCACCCGCGACGCAGCCGAGTCCAAACAGGGGCATGCGGCGCACATCCGAGCGGAAGCCGAGCTTGTTGCAGAGCCGCGCGTCGATCGACGGAGCGGCGAGACCCGTGACGGTCGAGAAGAGAATCAGGTCCACGTCGGCGGGCTTGAGACCGGCGCGATCGAGCGCGCGCGTGACCGCCGCCTCGCCGAGCTCCAACGCCACACGAATCCACTCGTCGTTGAACTGCGTGAAG
>JBIKYW010000251.1:0-5110 GCA_044355055.1 Planctomycetota bacterium
GCAGGTGCTGCGCGTCGACTTCGAGGTTTCGCGCTCGATTTCGGCCGAACTCACGCGACGCATCCTCGAAGAACTGCCGGCGCGCATCGCGAAGGCGGGAGCGGTGATCCTCTCCGACTACGGCAAGGGCGTTCTCACGCAATCGGTGCTCTCCGGCGCGATCGAGCTCGCGCGGCGCCACAACGTGCCCGTGCTCGTCGACCCCAAGGGCAGCGACTACTCGCGCTATCGCGGCGCGACGCTGATCACACCCAATCGCAAGGAAGCCGAGGAAGCGCTCGGCCGCAAGCTCGGCGACGTGAAGGAGATGCCTCGGGCAGCACAGGAGCTGATCGCGCTCGCGGAGCTCGAAGCTGCCGTCATCACGCTCGGTGCGCAGGGTATGTTCCTGATGAATCGCGCGAGCGAGTCGGTCCACGTGCCGACGTTCGCGCGCGAGGTATTCGACGTCACTGGCGCGGGCGACACGGTGATCAGCCACCTCGCGCTGTACATCGCGGCGGGTCTCGATCTCGCAACCGCCGTGCATCTGGCGAACCACGCTGCGGGCATCGTCGTCGCGAAGCCCGGTGCCGCGTGCGTCTCGCGCGGCGAGCTGTTCGAGCGGCTCGACCAGCACGAGCGCGGCTGGCGTTCGAACGCCAAGGTCGTGCACGGCGAGCGCCTCGACGCATTGCTCAAGCTGTGGCGCAGCCAAAACAAGCGCATCGTGTTCACCAACGGCTGCTTCGACATTCTGCACGTCGGCCACGTCGACTACCTGCGCTTCGCGCGCATGCAGGGCGACGTGCTGATCGTCGGCGTGAACGACGACGCGAGCGTGCGACGCTTGAAGGGGCCCACGCGGCCTGTGAACTCGCTCGAGGACCGCATGGCGGTGCTCGCGGCGCTGGAGATGGTCGACGGTGTCACGAGCTTTGCCGAGGACACTCCGGCGCAGATCGTCGAGCGCGTCTCGCCGGCGGTGCTCGTGAAGGGCGAGGACTGGAAGGACAAGGGCGTCGTCGGTCGCGAATGGGTCGAGGCGCACGGTGGCAAGGTCGTGCTCGCGCCGCTGGTGCCCGGGCGCTCGACCACGGGCACCATCGAGCGCATCGAGCGCGGCTCCAAGGGCTGCTGAGCTCGGGGTAGTCGCGCCGTCTTTCGTGCGTATTCCAGAGCGCGCTTTCGACGCGCGCCCTGCCCGCACACTACGATGCGGGAGCGTGCGGCGGGCTCTCGGTGCCGTCGCACTCGCTGGAGGATCCCCATGAACCGCTACGAACATCTCGCGCGTCTCCTGTCGTTCGACGACTGGGCCAATCGCGAGCTCCTCGGCGCCGTGCAGGCCTGTCCCGACGCCGCGGCCCTGCGCGCCTTCGGCCACCTCCTCTCCACGCACACGCTGTGGCAGGAACGCCTCGCCCACCGGCCGCTCTCGACGCCGTTCTGGCCCGAGTGGAATGCGACGGAATGCGCCGTGCGACTCGACCTCGTGCGCACGGGCTGGCGCAACTTCCTGCGGGGCCTCGACGTCGCGGCCCTCGACACGACGATCCGCTACGTGAACACCAAGGGCTCGTACTACACGAGCACCGTCGGCGACGTGATCAGCCACGTGCTGTTCCACAGCGCGCACCACCGCGGGCAAGTCGCTGCGGCGCTGCGTGCGGCCGGTTTCGAGCCGCCGACCACCGACTTCATCCACGCCGTCCGTACCGGCGTGCTCGGTCCGGGCGGGGACTAGCTCCGCAGTCGCTCGCGCGCCACTCGCACGAGCGCTGCGGCCGCATCGGGCGTGCTTGCGAGCGCCGTCAGGTGGCCCATCTTGCGGCCCGGTGCGGGCTTCGCCTTGCCGTAGAGGTGCAGCTTGACATCGGGCAGCGCGAGCGCGGCGGCCCAGTTGGGCTCGCGCGGAATCCAGAGATCGCCGAGGAGGTTCGCCATCGCCGCGGGGCGCAGCAGCTCGGTCGAGCCGAGCGGCAACCCGCACACCGCGCGCACTTGCTGTTCGAACTGGCTCGTGATCGAAGCGTCGAACGTCAAGTGGCCGGAGTTGTGCGTGCGAGGCGCAAGCTCGTTGACGACGAGCTCGCCCTTGCGCGTGAGGAAAAGCTCGACGCAGAGAACGCCGACGACGTCGAGTGCTTCCAGGATCGCGCGCGCGAGTTCGATCGCACGCTGCGCGACCTGCGGAGGGACGCGGCCGGGTGCGACCGTGACGTCGAGGATGTGGTTCGCGTGCAGGTTCTCGAGCACGCCCCAATGCGCGAACGAGCCGTCGAGGCCGCGTGCGGCGACGATCGAACACTCCAGCTCGAAGTCGATGAAGCCTTCGAGCACGCACTCTTGCGCGCTGAGCTCGTTCCAAGCGGCGGTGGCGTCCGCCGGAGACCGCAGCTTGCGCTGGCCCTTGCCGTCGTAGCCAAAGTCCGCGCTCTTCAGCACCGCGGGCGTTCCGATGCGCGCGACAGCCGCATCGAGCTCCGCTGCCGAGCGCACCGCCGCGAACGGAGCCACCGGAATGCCCTTGGACGCGAGGAAGCTCTTTTCGCGGTTGCGCTGCTGCGTGGTGTGGAGCACTTCGCCGCGCGGTCTCACGGGCGCGTGCTTTGCCGCAGCCTGCGCGCACGCGAACGGTACGTTCTCGAACTCGAACGTGACGACATCGACCTCGCGCGCGAACTCTTCGACGCGCTCGAGGTCCGTGTAGCTCGCGCTGATCTCCAGATCGGCGACCTGTCCGGTCGGCGAGTCGCGGTCGGGAGAGTACGTGTGGATGCGGTAGCCGAGCTTGCGCGCCTCGAGCGCAAACATTCGGCCGAGCTGGCCCGAGCCGAGGACGCCGATCGTCGCGCCCGGGAGGATCGCGTGCTTCACGGCAGCGTCGTGGCCCGCACGGCGTCGGTCTGTCGCTGTCGCCACGCGCCGAGGCGCTCGCGCAGCGCGGCGTCCTTGCGCGCGAGGATCGCGCAGGAAAGCAGGGCCGCGTTGATCGCACCCGCCTTTCCGATCGCCAGCGTGCCGACCGGAATGCCGCCGGGCATCTGCACGATCGAGAGCAGGCTGTCCATGCCCTTGAGCGCGTGGCTCTCGACCGGCACACCGAGCACCGGAAGCACCGTCTGCGCCGCGACCATGCCCGGCAGGTGCGCCGCGCCGCCCGCGCCCGCGATGATCACGTCGATCCCGCGGCCCTCCGCCGTGCGCGCGTACTCCGCCATCCACTCGGGCGTGCGATGGGCGCTCACCACGTGGCACTCGTGCTCGACCCCGAGCTCCTGGAGCGTCGCGCTCGCGTGCTGCAGCGTCTCCCAGTCGCTCTTGGAGCCCATGATCACGCCCACGCGCGGTCCGCTGCGAGTTACTTCGGTGGCCATCGTCCGCGCAGGGTAGAGCCCGCGCGCGCGCCCGCGCAAGCACCCCGCGCGCCGCCCCTCACTCGAAGTGGAACCAACCCCGCTGGAAGGCCCAAATCAACGCCGAGACCATCGAGGCGTTGATCACCGAGACGCCCACGGCGAGCACGAGGAATCCGAGCTTGCGCGTCTTGTGGCGGAAGAACCGCATCCCGAGCCACATTCCGGGGGTCGCCAGCGGCAGCGCCAGCATCGCCAACGTGCCTTCGCTGATGCGTCGGAGCCCGCGCTCTGCGAGCACCTTGTCGATGCCCTGCGCGGTGAACGCCACGAGGTTCACGACGAAGAGGAGCGCGAGCGCGAGGGCGGGGTCGATCGGCATGACGCCAAAGAGGCTAGCGTTTCGCGCACTCCACCGTTGCGTCGCGCGCTGCGGGTTCGCAAGCATGGGCGCGATGCACTCCCCCGACGTCTTCGAGCAAGACCCGCTCGTGGCCTCCTTCATTCCAGAGGATCGTCGCGCGCTCGTCCGCTACCTGTGGGCATACCTGTCCACGGGCGAGATCGAGGAGCCGCCGCAGCTGCACACGGCCCACAAGCAGATCCGCATCGATGAGCGCCGCGAGCCCATCGGGCAGGTTTCTTGGAAGTGGTCGGAGCTTTCGGGCAAGTATGTGGGTTGTCCTTTCTGGAGCACCGAGGCGCTTCGCGTCGTGATCGGGCTCGATGCCCGCTGGCCCGGCCGGCCGCTCAAGCGGGTCTGCGAGCGCGTCTCGAAGGGCTACTTCCTCGAGAGCATCCAGCACGAGCACGTGTTCCCGCGCGACGAGTGGATCGCGAGGCTGCAGGCGCTCGTGAAGAGCGCGGCTGTGCCGTCGGAGCCGGAGCTCGAAGCGCTCCTCGACCGCTACTGCATCGGCTGCGTCGTCACCCGCACGCAACATGACGAGGCCGCCGGTCGTCTAGGAACACCCGACAACCCGTGGTTGCGCTACCGCGAGACCTCGATCTGCCTCGTGCCAAACCCCGCCTGGACCGAGCCGCACCTTTCGTGGATCCGCGCGGCCGGCTTGCTCGAGCCGCGCTGAAATCGGCTGCGAAACGGCCTTGCGGCGCGTGGAGCGCTGGCGCCGATGGGGGGCGCAACCGCGCGTGCCGTTGCGCTAGACTCTGCGCCCCACCATGCGCGTCCTCTTCGTCTATCCGAACCTCTACACGCAGATGGGGTTCAACCACGGGCTGGCGACCCTGTCGGCGGTGCTCAAGCGCGCCGGGCACGAGACGCGGCTTCTCAATCAGAACGAGAACCTCCCGCCCGTTCCGACGGAGGAGGACGTGCTCGCGCTCGTGCGCGACTGGAAGCCCGGCCTGATCGCGTTCTCGTGCCTGACCCAGCAGTACCGCGCGGCGAAGGAGCTCGCGGCGTGGCTGCGGCGCGCAGCGGACGAGCGCGGGCTCGAGCTGCCGCCGATGCTCGTCGGGGGCATTCACCCGACGATGGTGCCGAGCGAGGTGATGTCGGACGGCGTGTGGGATCACGTGGGCGTGGGCGAGTGCGAAGATGCGCTACTCGAGCTCGTCACGCGCCTCGAGCGCGGCGAGCGCCCCGACAACGTCCGCAACTTCCTCTCGTGGAAGGGCGGCGTGCGCCCCGCGGCCGCCGAGTTCGCGCCGGTTTCGATCGAGCACTGGAACCACAACCCCGTCGGCGAGTTCCCGGACCTGCGCACGCTGCCGATGCCGGACTACGAGCTCTTCGACACGCAGCGCAT
>JBIKYW010000252.1:0-5103 GCA_044355055.1 Planctomycetota bacterium
GATGTCCGCGACGCCGACGTGCTGCGCGGGCGCAGCTTCGACATGATCCACTCGGGGAACTTCTCGCTCGGTTACTTCTTCGAGCGTGCGACCCTCGTGGGCTACCTGCGTGAGCGCGCCGCGCTGCTCGCGTCGGGCGGCGTGTTCGCGTGCGACACCTACGGCGGTCGCAGCGCGTTCGAGCTCGGCGCGTGGCAGCGCGAGCGTTTCTTGGCTGGCGGGCTGCGCGTCGTGTCGACGTGGGAGCACCGCAGCACGGACCCGGTCACGGCGCGCGTCGAGAACGTGCTGCACTTCCGTGTGGAGCGCGACGGCGAGGTCGTGGCACAGCTCGCCGACGCCTTCGTGTATCTGTGGCGGCTGTGGAGCTTGAGCGAGCTCCGCGATGCGCTGCGCGAAGCCGGTTTCCGCACGGTCGATGTCTACCGCGACAAATCCGCGCCTCTGCGCGCCGAGGAAAAGCTCGACCCCGACTTCAGCGTGTGCGTGATCGCGCGCCGCTGACCGCGCCCGCGGTCGCTCGCATCAAGGCGTCGCCGCGAGGTCGCGCAGGCGAGCGAGCAGCGCCTCGCCGTCCTTTTCGCGCAGCCACTCGAGCCGATGCTCTTCGTTTTCGACGAGCCCACCGGCCGTCCAGTAGCGCAGCAACTGCTTGACGCGCGCTGCGACTCCGCCGCCCGGCCACTGGTTGCGCTCGCGCATCAGGTCGGCGTACTCGACGAGGAAACGTGCAGCCTCGCCGCGCGAGACCTCGCGCCCGCTGAAGATCCACGGATCGGCGAGCGCGCCTCGCCCGACCATCGCGAGTGCCGCACCGGTCTCGCGCCTCAGCCGCTCGAAGTCCCCGGGATGCTCGACGCCGCCGTTCCCGCACACCGGGATCGACACGGCGGAGACGGCGCGCGCGATGCGCGTCCAGTCGACTTCAGGGCAGTACGCCTCGGCGCGGGTGCGGCAGTGGATCGTGAGCATCGCGGCGCCACCCTGCTCCGCGGCTCGCGCGAGCTCCTCGACGCGGCTCGCGTCGTCGTAGCCGGCGCGGATCTTGGCGGTGACGGGGACGGAGACGGCGCCCGAGACCGCGCGCACCACGCGCTCGACAGCGCTCGGATCGCGCAGGAGCGCCGAGCCCGCGCAGCCTGCGATGGCGCCCTTCGCGGGACAGCCGAAGTTCAGATCGACGAGCGGCGCTCCGGCGGCGACCGCGTTGCGCGCCGTCTGCGCGAGACGCTCGAGGTCGTTGCCCATCAACTGGACTCCGACCGGCTGGGGGAAGCGCCCCGGCCCGAGGTGGCGGCGGACGATGCTGCGCGGGACCGCTGTCGCATGGACGCGCACGAACTCGGTGAACGTGCCGCCCAAGTGCTCGGGCCCGTTGCGCGAGAGCACGAGATCGCGGAAGCAGGGCTCGGTCACGCCCTCCATCGGGGCGAGGAGCGCCGGCGCGGTGAAGGGCAGCGCGCGGGCGGAGTGGGGGGCGAGAGGGCTCACGGTGAGTGCTTCCAACCATGGTTGTACCCTCCCCAAGCGACGTGCGCGCGCCGTACAGTCTCGCGAGTCATGGCGACCGCGATCCTCGGCATCCTGAACGTCACGAGTGACTCCTATTCGGACGGGGGACGGTTCCTCGCGCCGGAGGCGGCGCTCGCGCACGGGCTCGCGCTCGCGGCGGACGGCGCGGCGATGGTGGACGTCGGGGCGCAGTCGAGCCATCCCGACGCGGCGGACGTGCCGGTGGTGCTGCAAGTCGAGCGCATCGGCGGCGTGGTCGAGGGCTTGGTGGCGCGCGGGGTGCGCGTTTCGGTCGACACGCACCAAGTCGAGGTCGCGCGAGCAGCGCTCGAACATGGTGCGTGCACGATCAACGACATCACCGCAGCGCGGGACCCGCGCATGCTCGAGCTGCTCGCGAAGTCGGACTGCCGAGTGATCCTGATGCACTCGACGGCCAGCGCCGCGCGCGCGGAGCGCACCGCCGTCGATGCCGCGGACTGGATCGAGCGGCTTCTCGCGTTCTTCCGCGAGCGCATCGACGCTTGCGAGCGCGCGGGCGTCGCGCGCGAGCGGCTCGTGCTCGACCCAGGCATGGGGTTCTTTCTTTCGAGCGCGCCGGAAGCGAGCTTCGAGGTCCTGCGCCGTGTGGGGGAGCTGCGTGGGCTCGGACTGCCGCTCTGCCTCGGCGTTTCGCGCAAGTCGTTCCTCGGCGCAGCGCTCGGGCGCGCGGTGCATGAGCGCAGCGCAGCGACCTTGGCTGCAGAGCTTTGGTGCGCACGGCAAGGTGTCGAGTGGGTTCGCACGCACGATGTGCGCGCGTTGAACGACGCGCTGCGCACCGAGGAAGCGATTCGAGGGACCGTGTGAGCGAGCGGGAGTCCGCGGGCATCGCAACGTGGTTGGGCGTGCGGCGCGAGGAGCGCGGCGCGGTGCTGCTCGCAGTAGCGGCCTTTTTCTGCGTGCTGTTCGCGATTTTTCTGCTCCGACCGCTGCGCGACGCCATGGGGCTCGAAGGTGGCGCGCGGAACCTGAGGTTCCTCTGGAGCTTCACGCTCCTAGGAACGCTCTTCGCGAGCCTCGCATTCGCACACGTCGCGTCGCGCTTCGATCGAGATCGCTTCCTGTCGTGGACGGTGCGCGCGACGGCGTTCGTGTGGCTCGCCTTCGTGCCTGCAATCGCCGCGACCCAAGGCACCGCCGGTGTCTACGTCGCGCTGGCGTTCTACGTCGTCCACGCGGTCTCCAATGTGTTCTTGGTGTCGGTGTTTTGGGCACTGCTAGCGGATGTGTTCGACGCGGACCGCGCGAAGCGACTGTTCGGGCTGGTCGCGGTCGGCGGTACGCTCGGCGCGATCGCTGGAACTTCGCTCACGGGAGCGCTGGCGCGCTGGGTGAAGTCGCGGCCGAGCGAGGACGCCGAGGTTCTGTGGCTCGCGCTCGTGCTCGCGGCTGTTGGGTTCTTGGAACTCTCGAACCAGCTTGGAGCTCGTCTCGCGCGGCGCCTCGCCGCACTCCGCGGCAGCACGGCGATTCCTGAGAGCGCGCTCGGCGGCGATCTGATCGAAGGCGTCGCGTGCGTCCTGCGGGATCCCTACTTGCAGGCGGTCGCGTTCTTTACGTTCCTCCACGGTGTGCTTCAGACGGTCCTCACGCTCCAGCAGAACTTCCTCGCGGAAGCCGAGTTCCAAGACACCGCCGCGCGCACGGAGTATTTCGCGTGGACAGAGAGCGCGGCGCAGACGCTCACGCTGGTCGTCCAGCTCTTCCTGACCGGACGACTGATGCGATTCCTTGGCCTCGGCGGTGCGCTGTGCGTGCTGCCCCTCGTCGGTGTCGTGGGCTTCGGCGTGCTCGCGTCGGGCGGGGCGTTTGGCTACAGCGCGCTCGCGGTGCTCACGCTGACGCTGGTCGTGTGGCGTGGGCTCAGCCACGCGGCGATGCGGCCTGCGCGCGAGGCGCTGTTCGTGCCGACCGAGCGCGCCGTGAAGTACAAGGCGAAGAGCTTCACGGACACCTTTGCGTTCCGCGGCGGCGACCTCGCCAGCGCTTGGCTGCAGGGGACGGCGGCGCTCGGTGCGGTGGCGCTCGCCGGACTCTCGGCGGCGATTGCGTGGGGCGGTCTGGGGCTCTGGCTGGGCCGTCGCCAGCGCGAGCTCAGCGAGCGCGAGCGCTCAGGGTAGGGCCAGCACGGCCTCGATGGCGCGCGCGAGCGTGCCATCTTCGAGCGTCGAGTTCAGGCGGTGGTCGCCGCCGTCGATCTCCCAAAGCACGACGCTCGATCCGGAGTTCGAGGCGAGGGTGCGCGAGCCTTCGATCGGCACGACGTCGTCGGCCGTGCCGTGGAGCAAGATCGCGCGCGTCCCCTGCGGCAGCCGCTCGCCCTTGCCGAGCAGGACTCCCGCCTGCGCGATCAGTACCGCGCGTGCGTCGGTCACCCTGTCGCACAGAAGCGAGACTGCAAGCGCGCCGCCGTAGCTCGAGCCGACGATCACATCGGGGCGATGCTCGCGCACCGCGGCCTCGGCCTCTGCTCGCGCGATCTCCCAGCTCGACGTCGTGAGGGCAGGCACGACAGCGCCGTAGCGCTCGCGCAGCCAGACCGCCTTCGTGCCGCTGGGGTTGGACTCG
Organism: Planctomycetota bacterium; assembly: GCA_044355055.1. Lineage (GTDB taxonomy): Bacteria > Planctomycetota > UBA1135 > UBA1135 > F1-120-MAGs118. The sequence continues at coordinate 4,123 of JBIKYW010000252.1, forward strand.
AGTCCGTGGAGGAAGAGCAGCTTCAAGGACCGTTAGATGTGCGGCCGCGTGAGGTTGCGATGGCCCGACGCCGTGACGAGCACGTTGTCTTCGATGCGGATGCCGCCGAACTCTGTGAGCTCGTCAATCTGCTTCCAGTCGAAGCACTCAGCCTTCGGGCCGTTGCGGTGCGGCCGCAGCAGCATCTCGATGAAGTAGCAGCCGGGCTCGATCGTGAAGACGTGCTGCTCCTCGATCTTGCGGGTCGTGCGCAAGTAGGGCGACTTGGCCGGCGGCGGAACGATGCCGCCCGCGGGCTCCTTTTGCCTCCCTCCGACGTCGTGCACTTGGATGCCGAGGAAGTGGCCGAGGCCGTGGGGGAAGAAGGGGCTCGTGAGTCCTTGGTCGAAGGCCTCCTCGCCCGTCACGCGCAGGATGCCGAGCTCGTGCAGCAGGTCGCCGATGAGCACGTGCGCGGCCGCGTGGAGATCGGGATAGGGCAGACCGGGGACCACCTTGTCGCAGAGCTCCAACTGGAGCTTGTCCATGCCCTTCACGAGGTGGCGGAAGCGCGTGTCGCATTCCTTGCGCGTCCAAGTGCGCGTGATGTCCGAGCAGTAGCCCAAGTGGCGCGCGCCGGCGTCGATCAAGAGCACGCGGCCGTCGCGCTGCATGCGCTTGCCGGTGTAGTGCAGGATCGCACCCTTCTCGTCGTGTCCGATGATCGTGGGGTACGGGAGTTCCGCCTCCGTGCAGCGCACCGCGGCGAGGTACGCGTGGTGCACTTCGAGCTCGCTCGCGCCTTGGTCGAAGGCCGCGAGTGCGGCGCGATGGCCCCAGGAGGCCATCTTCTCGGCCTCCTCGAGGCAAGCGACCTCGTACTCGCTCTTGTACGCGCGCTCCCAGTTGAGCCGCGCGACGAGCGTCTCGGGGTTGCACGCCGCGGCGGCGACGCCTGCCGCCTGCGCCCGTTCCGGTTCGTCGCCGATGTAGGCGACGCGG
>JBIKYW010000413.1:0-3672 GCA_044355055.1 Planctomycetota bacterium
ATGATCGTGACGTGGGCCGTGCTCACCAACGCGAGCGGCATGGTCGAGCGCGGCGAGGTCGATGCCGCGCTCGCACAAGTGCAGAGCGTGCTCGATCGCAATCCGATCGACCCGTTTGCGTGGGAGGTCGCCTACGCGGCGCACTGGAAGCGCAAGGATCTGCCGCGGGCTGAGGAGGCGCTGCTCAAGGTGCTGGAGCTCAACCCGAGCGCCGACGCCTTCGTGCGGCTGGCCACGGTGCTCTTGGAGCAAGGGCGTACCGAGGAGTGCCTCGCGCTGCTCGACCGCGCCGCGCTCTCGCTGCCCGACAACGGCGAGGTCGCGCTGTCTCGCGCCGCTTGCCTCGCCCGCCTCGCCCGCTTCCCGCAGGCCCGCGTGGAGTTCGAGCGCGCCGCGCGCATCGACCCCGTTCGCGCCAGCGCGCGCGCGACCGAGGCCCTCGCCGAGCTCGCGCGCGAAGGTCACTGAGACTCTCGGTGGACAGGGCGGGGGAAGCTCGACTACCTTCGCTGCGTGGAGAGCGATCAAAGGGACTTCTACCGCATCCAGTATCCCGCCGCGGATCGCCCGCGGCTGCGGATCGGAACGCTCGTCTCCGAGGTCTTGAACCTGTCGGAGACCGGCGTGCGCTTTGAGCCCGCGCAGGCGCTCTCGCTCACGGTCGGTTCCTCTGTGACCGCGGAGCTGCGCTTTCACGACGGCCACACCTTGACCGTCTCTGGGCGGGTCCACAGCGTCCAGCTCGAGCCCCGCATCGCCGTGTTGCAGCTCTCCAGCGGCGTCCCGGCCGCGAAAATTCTCCAGGAACAGCAGCTTCTGCGCCAGCGCTACGGGCGTTGAGCGCGCGGCCAAGAAACAAAGCCGGCCCCCGCGAACTTGGCTCGCGGGGGCCGGACTCACCTGCTGCTGCAGGACGACCCTTCCCTCAGGGCGTGCCCCACAGCTGCACTTCGTCGAGGTCCGTCCACTCGGTCGTCTGGTTGGCGGCGTTGCGGATGCGGAACTTGAAGGTCGACTTGTTGGCCGCCGCCGCCGGGAGCGTCACAGCACGCACGCCCCAGACCGTCGAGTTCGTACTCTCGACGAGCACCCACGCGGTGCCGTTCCACCATTCGGCGTAGGAGAGCTCGCCCGCATCGAGGCCGAAGGTGCGGCGTGTCCAGCGGAGCTCCACCGAGCTGTAGCCCGCCGTGCTGCGCGCCTTCTCGAGCCACGTGTTGCGTGCGAGGCGTGCGCCCCAGCTCCCCGCGTAGCGCGCGGCCGAGTTGAGCGTCGCGTTTGCGTTCTGCGCCACCCAACCACCTGCGATGAAGTTGCCTGACTCGAAGCCATCCGAGAAGAGCAACACCGGCACGTTCGGCGCCAGCGGCGTCGCGGTCGCCTGATTGGAGTTGCCGGAGATGTTGCCGGTCGTGTCCTGCGCGCGCACCACGTAGTAGTAGGGCGTGCCCGCCGTGAGTCCCGTGTTCGCGAAGCTCGTCGTCGTGAGCAGCGCGGTCGTGATCTCGACATAGCCCGAGCCCGAGGTGAGCGAGCGATACACGCGGTAGCCGGCGAGGTCCGGCACGTTCGAGGCGCCCCACGAGAGCGAGACGCTGTTGGCGCCTGCCGTCGCGACGAGCGCGCTCGGGACGGGCGGCGGCGTCACGTCGGGGCCGCCGGTGCCCGGCGTCGCGAGCAGCGCGAGGTAGCTGTTGATGCGGCCGTAGCCGAAGGTGTCGTCGATACCGGCCGTGCCGAGGTCTTCGCAACTCGAGCGCAGGATCGACTCGACTTGCGCCGGGGTCAGCGTGGGGTTGCGCGACCAGATCAGGCCGCACAGACCGGCGGTGATCGGGCAAGCGAAGCTCGTGCCGCTCACCGACGCGTAGGCGCTGTCGCCGTTGTTGCTCGACGTGTAGATCGAAACGCCCGGCGCGACGAGGTCGACGAGCGAGCCGTAGTTCGAGAAGCTCGCCTTGGCATCGTTCTGGTCCGACGCGCCCACGACGATCACGTCGTCGTTGCGGTTGCCGGTCAGGACCACGTTCGAGTTACCCGCGGCCCACACCAGCAGGGCGTTGCGCGAGCGCACGTAGGTGCCCGTGGTGAACACGCTCGAGCTGTTCACCCCCGAGTAACTCACGCTCGCCACCTTGTCGCCTGCGTCCGCCGCGACGCGGGCCGCGGTCGTCAGGTTGGAGAGCGAGGCGCTGCCCGTCGAGCTGTCGGTGACGCGCATCATGCGGTGGCCGAGGTTCCAACCCACGCCCGAGATGCCGATCGAGTTGTTGCCGTTTCCGGCGGCCGAGCCCGTGCAGTTCGTGCCGTGGCCATTGACGTCGTTGATCGCTCCGCCCTGATTCTCCCAGAGCGCCGCCGTCACGTTGTAACCGAGCTTGCGGTTGAGCTGCAGATCTTGGTGGGTCGTGCGCACGCCGGTGTCGCAGATCGCGACCACGATGCTCGGCGAGCCGGTCTCAAGATCCCACGCGCTGCAGGACTCCATGCGGTTGGTCGCGTGGTGCCATTGCGACGCGAACTGCGAGTCGTTTGGGCAGGCGATCGGGTACACGGTCCAGTCGGGATGCACGTACTGGAACCCGCCCGTTGCCATCAGACGCCGCGCGACCGAGTTCTCGTCTTCGCCTTGCGGCACTTCGACCAAGTACTCGTCGACCTCGGGGAAGTAGTTGCGGATGCGCAGGCCGCTGAGCGCGCGCATCGCGTTCTCCCCGATCCGACGCTGCTCGAAAGTGTCGAGTCCGCGCTGCTCGGCGTCGGCGGGCTGGAGGGGGCGAGCGATCATCACGCCGCTGAATTCCTGCTCCCCGGGGATCTCGACAAACTGCTGGGCGAGCAGGGGCGAGAGATTCGAGGAGGCCGCGATGGTGAGCGCGGCGAGAGATCCATGCAGAGAGAGCTTCATCCGTTCGTTTCCGTGGCAGGTGAGAGATGCCGCGGCCCTGCGGATCGAAGTCGTGTTCGTAGCGGGAAACTTCGAGCCGCCGGAGCGCGGACGGGGACGGGACAGTCCCCTAGACGCACTCCGCTTCGAGCGAGTTCCACACAACTCGCTTCGGAACTGAAAAGTCGCGCCTCGCGGCCCAGCCTCCGCAGCACACTCGGCGCCCCAGAAAAAACCATGTCTCTGGGGCTTGCGAGGAAGTTGCAATTACCCCGGTGCCGGCGCCAGCAGTTCGCGCAGCGCTTTTCCGAGCTCGCTCGGTGCGAAGGGCTTTTGGAGGAAGCGTTGGTGCGACGGGAGCGCGCCGCTGCGCAGCCGCGCGTTGTCGGTGTGCCCGCTGATGAAGAGCGTCGGGAGCGCCCCGTAGCGCTCATCCACGCGCGCCGCGAGCTCCGGTCCGGAGAGACCCGGCATCATGACGTCGGAGAGCAGTAGCGCGAACTGCGTGCCCTGCGCGAACAATGCGAGCGCCTCTTCGGCGTTGGCCGCCGCGGTGACGCGGAAACCGTCGCGCCGCAGGATCTGCTCCAGCAGGTTGCGCACTTGCGGTTCGTCGTCGACGAGCAGGATGTGCGCGCCCGTGCCCTCCCCGGGCCTCGCGCTCGATGCGAAAGCGCCCGCGGGTGCAGGTTGGACCGCCGCAGCCGCACGGGGGATTGCGATCCGGAACGTCGTGCCGCGACCGAGCTCGCTTTCGACCGAGATCGTGCCGTCGATCTGCTGCA
>JBIKYW010000253.1:0-5046 GCA_044355055.1 Planctomycetota bacterium
CTCGGGCGACGTGCGCGTGACCTCGTCGGAGTAACGCAGCACGGTGCCGTGGCGGCGGCCCGCGGAGGTCGGCTTGTAGATCTTGATGGCCATCTTGGGTTCACCTGCTCAGAGGATCTCGATGGTCTGGCCCGCGGCGAGCGTGACCATGGCACGCTTCCACGGCTGCGAGGCGCCCGCGACCCAACCGCGGCGCATCGTGCGCGCGCGCTTGTTGAGCGTGTTCACCTTCGTGACCTTGACGTTGAAGAGCTGCTCGACCGCGCGCTTGATCTCGATCTTGTTGGCGTCGAGGGGCACGCGGAAGTGGTAGGCGTTCCGACCGCTGGTGTCGTACGTCGCCTTCTCGCTGAGGACGGGCTTTTGGATGAGCGAGTAGAAGCGTTCGAGCTGGTTCACGCGGCACCTCCGGTCTTGCCGACGCGCTGGGCGAGGGCCTCGAGGGCGCTGGATTCCGCGAGGATCAGACCGCCGTTCAGTACGTCGTGCGCGCACAGATCCACCGCGATGCACACCTGCACGCCGGGGAAGTTGCGGAACGACTTGAAGACGTTGTCGTTGTGCTTCTCGAGCACGATCGTCGCGCGGCGCGGGCTGCCGGCGGCAGCGAGCATCGTGCGAGCGGACTTGGCCGAGGGCGCGGTGAAGCCCGCGGCGTCGAAGAGCGCGACCTCGTTGTCGCCGAACTTGCCGCACAGCGCGCTGCGCAGGGCGACGCGGCGCTGCTGGGCGGGCATGTGGTAGCTGTAGTCGCGGGGACGCGGACCGAAGGTCGTGCCACCCTTGCGCCAGATCGGGGACTTCTTGTCACCCGCGCGGGCGCGGCCGGTGTGCTTCTGCTTCCAAGGCTTCTTGCCGGAGAACGCGATCTCCGAGCGGATCTTGGTCTTGACCGTGCCCTGGCGCTGGTTCGCCTTGAACATGTCCACCGAGTCCTTGAGGAGTCGGTAGAACACCTTGTCGCCGAAGGCGCTCGCGTCGAAGTCGCGCGCCTTGGAGCTCGTGGTTCCGTAGACGTTGAGTTGCATGGGTCAGTCCTCTCAGGCCTTGGCCGCGCTCTTGCGAGCGGTCTTGGCGGTCTGGACCATCACGAAGCCGTCGTTGTGGCCGGGGACCGAGCCCTCGACGAACAGGAGGTTGCGAGCCACGTCGACGCGCACGACCTTGAGGTTCTTGGTGGTGCAGCGCTCGACGCCGTAGTGGCCGCCCATGCGCTTGCCCTTGGGCAGCTTGCCGATGCGGCGGCTGGCGATCGAACCCGGCGCGCGAACGTTCATCGAGCCGTGCGTCTCGGGACCACGGTTGAAGCCGTGGCGCTTGATCGTGCCGGCGAAGCCGCGGCCCTTGGTCGTGCCGACGACGTCGACCATGTCGCCTTCCTTGAAGGCGTCGCACTTGAGGACGTCCCCCACCGCGAGCTTGGCGGCGGCCGCGAGGCGCTCTTCGCGCAGGAAGCGCTTGGGCGAGGTGCCGGCCTTCTTGAAGTGGCCGAGCTGCGGCTTGGCAACGAGGCGATCCGCCTTGTCTTCAAAGCCGAACTGGACGGCGTCGTAGCCGTCCTTGTCCTTGGTGCGGACTTGCGTGACCACGCAGGGGCCTGCCTCGACGACCGTCACGCCCACAAGCGTGCCGTCGTCGCGGAAGAACTGCGTCATCCCGCGCTTGCGTCCCAGGATCAGCGTCATGATGCGAGGAACCTTCTAAAAAGGCGCCGGTTCGACCGGGGAGCGCCCCACAGTGGGTTGCTCCAACGCCCGGCCACGCGGCTGGTTGGTTGAGTTGAGAGATCGAAACAGCAGACGATCCCATGCACGGCGGTGGCGACACCGCCGAGGCTTGTGGATCGTTGAATCAAGACTTCGTGTTGCAGGTCGGGCGCACCCACCGAACGGTCGGTGCGACTCCCACGCGCTGCCGTATCCCTCGTCTCCGCAGCCCACTCGCTTAGGGGGGCCGCGCCCGACGGACGCGCAACGCGCTCGAGGCGGCTAGGCCTTGATGCGGATATCCACCCCTGCAGGCATGTTCAGGCTGGAGAGAGCGTCCACCGTCTGACTGGTGGGCTCGGAGATGTAGATCAGGCGCTTGTGCGTCCGGATCTCGAACTGCTCACGGGACTTCTTGTCGATGAAGGGCGAGCGCAGAACGGTGTAGCGCTCGATCGCGGTCGGCAGCGGGATGGGCCCGGCGACGCGCGCACCCGTGCGCTTGGCGGTGTCGACGATCTCGAGGCACGACTGATCGAGCGCCTCGTGGTCGTAGGCTTCCATCCGGATCTGGATCTTGTCCTTCATCATGGCGGGCTGTGTTCCGTGGTTCCGGCAGGGGGTGTGTCAGGTGGCAGGCACCGGACCGGCCGGGCTCCTCCGAACGCGGGCGGATCGGTCCGCCGAATTCGAGGGCGGGGCAAGTTAGCAGCGCCCCTACCCCTCGTCAACGCTCTGCTCGCGGAAACTTTTGGAGGCCCGGTGAGGGCCCGCCCCCACGCCCCGCGGGGCGCTAGGCCAGCGCCAAGCCCCGCTCGGCGAGCTCGGGCTCGGGAACCGGCCGGAATCCCGAGGGAACCATCGAGAAACTTGCGCGTCCTTGGGAGAGAGAGCGCACGGCCGTCGAGTAGCCGAACATGCGCGCAAGGGCCACGTTTCCCCGCACGATTCGCAGGTTTCCTGCGCTCTCCACCGACTCGACCTCGGCGCGGCGCGCGTTCAGATCCGCGATGATCCCGCTCGCAAATTCCGCGGGGGACTCCACCTCGAAGGCCATCCATGGCTCGAGGATCTCGATGGGCAAGCGCTCGGTGGCCTCACGGAGCGCCATCACCGCCGCCTGCACGAATCCAAGCTCGGTGTCGGCCTTGGGGCGCGACTCGCCCCCCAAGACTCGGATCCGCACGCCGACGAGCGGAAAACCGAGCCTCGGCCCCGACTGGGCGCTGTCGACGAGGGCCTGGGCCACCGCAGCTCGCAGACCGAGGGGCACGGCCGCCCCGCTCCCCCACTCGACCCTCGGCGCTCCCTCCCCACCCCGCTCCCCGGGGCCGAGTTCGAGCTCGACGGACCCGAAGACCTCGTGGCCGTTGAGGACCCGCTCGACCCGTCCGGAGCCGTGCGCGGGGGCCGCGTCGGCACGGGGGGACTCCCGATACGCGACCCGCGGGCGCCCCATGGCGGCCTCGACGCCGTGCTCACGCTGCAGGCGGTGCAGAGCCACTTCGAGATGCAGCTCCCCCATGCCTCCGAGCAGCCACTGACCGCTCGACTCGTCTTCGCGCTGATGGAACGTGGGATCTTCGCGTTCGAGCCGCTGCAGCGCATGGCGCAGCTTGTCTCGGTCGAGCGTCGAGCGCGGCTCGAGCACCATCTCGAGCACGGGCTCGGGCACCGACAGAGCCTCGAGCAGGATCGGCGCATGCTCGTCGCACAGGGTGTCGCCCGTCGTCGTGTGGTGCAGCCCCGTGACGGCGACGATCTCGCCAGGCCCGGCCCGCTCGACACCGGTGTGCGCGTCCGCGTGCACGCGCAGGATGCGCCCCACACGCTCGTGCGCGCGGCTGCGCGGATTGTAGAGATGCGCGCCAACGCGCAGTTTTCCCGCGTAAATCCGCAGGAAATGCACATCCCCGTGGGCCTCGGCTTGCACTTTGAACGCCAGTGCGAGGAACGCGCCCTCGGGCTCGGGTTCGCGCTCGATCACGGCGTGAGTGGCGGGCTCGACGCCGCGCACCGCACCGACATCGAGCGGCGAAGGCAGATAGTCGACCACGGCGTCGAGCAACGGCTCGATGCCGATCGAGCGCAGCGCTGCGCCGCAGAGCACCGGAAGCGCGCGCTCGGACAGGACCGCGGCGCGCACGGCGGCGCGCAGCGCATCGACCGAGGGCTCGCGCCCCTCGAGCACGACGGCGAGCAGCGCGTCATCGAGCTCTGCGAGCGAATCGACGAGCTCCGAGCGCAGCACGCCGACCTCGTCGGCGAGCGCCGCAGGGATCGACGTGATGTGCGGGCCCTCGGCTTCGTCGCTCGAAGGTCCGTGCGCAGCCGGAGTGTGAACGAAATCCAGCGCGCGCTGCTCGAGCAGGTCGATCACGCCGACCAAGTGTCCGTCTTCGAAGTACGGATACTGCAGCAGCAAGGTGCGGGCCCCCAGTCGCCGCTCGAGGCTCGCAGCAGCCGCGAGGAAGTCGGCACCGGCGCGGTCGCACTTGTTGACGAAGGCGAGCGCGGGAACGTGATGCCGCCGCAGCTGTCGCCACACGGTCTCCGACTGGGCCTGAACGCCCGCGACCGCGTCGAGGACGAGCACCGCGCCGTCGAGCACGCGCAGCGAGCGCTCGACTTCGACCGTGAAGTCCACGTGTCCCGGTGTGTCGATCAGGTTGAGCGCGTGCCCGCGCCACGGAAGTGTCGTAGCGGCGGCTGCGATCGTGATGCCGCGCTCGCGCTCCTCGGCTAGGAAGTCCATCGTCGCGGTCCCCTCGTCGACCTCGCCGATGCGATGTTCGACGCCCGAGACGTACAAGAGCCGCTCGGACACGGTGGTCTTGCCCGCGTCGATGTGCGCGACGATGCCGAGGTTGCGGATGCGCGCGAGGGAAGCCATCTCGTACGCATCCTAGCCCCCGTCCCCTAGGGCGCCTGTGGGCCGAACTCCGGATTGCGCGCGAGAAACTCCGCGGCCCAGCGGTACCGGGCGAGCAGCTCGGGTCGCGGCTCGCCCAGAAGGTGCAGCGCGGCGTAGAGCGCCTCGACGGACGCGAGGCCGCTCGCGGGGTCCTCGAAGGTCTTGCTGCGGCGCGGATAGGCCGTCTCGAGCAGAGGCAGGCGGCGGCGCACCAAGTCCCCGTCGATCGTGGCCAAGAGCGTCGGAAGTCGGCGCCAAGCGCAGTCGACGAGCAACAGCGGACGCCCGCGATCGGCCGCCGTGATCGGCTCGCCATCGGGGTGCAGCAGCACGCGCGTGCCCGCCTCGACGCGTCGATCGGGGTCATAGGTCACGAAGCGGATCCCCGGCAGGCCGCGGAGCGGCGTGAGCGAGCACTTGGCCGGA
>JBIKYW010000254.1:0-5021 GCA_044355055.1 Planctomycetota bacterium
CGCGCGAGCGTCGGAGTCGAGCGCTGTCAGCGCGTCGATCGAGTCCAAGTAGAGTTCGAGCTCGCGCAGCTCGTCTTCGCTGAGGTCTTCATCGCTCAGGTCGTCGTCGTTGCGCTCGTTCGGTCGGTGCTTGGTCATCGCGTGCGAGTCTACCCTGCGAACTCGAGCTCAAACCTCGTCGAGGCGCTTGCCGGAGAGGGCGGCCTTGGCGACGTGGTCCATGAGCAGGGCCGCGAGCGGGAGCGTCGCGCGCTCGAGCTCGTCGCGGCGCTTTTGGAGGGCGGTGGAGTCGAGCGCTTGGTCGAGGGCCGCGGCCTTGGCGGCGGCGAGGGCCTCTTCGACGTCGCGGCGGGTCTCGCGGTCGAGGTCGCTGGCCGCCTGCGAGAGGCCGCGCTCGGTGGCGCGGGCCATGGTGCCGATCTCCGTGCGCAGGTCGGCCGCGCGCCGCGCGTCGAAATCCTCGCGGGCGTTCTTGTAGGCACTGTTCAGCATCGTCTCGACCTCGGAGTCCGTGAGGCCGTTCATGGGCTTGATCTCGATGCGCGCGCTCTTGCCCGTCGACTCTTCTTTCGCCGTCACGGTCAGAAGCCCGTTGGCGTCGATGTGAAATCGCACTGCGATGCGCGGCATTCCCGCCGGCAGCGCCGGGATCCCCGTGAGCTTGAAGCGGCCGAGCGAGCGGCAGTCGCGCGCGAGCTCGCGCTCGCCCTGCACGACATGGAAGTCGATGCCGCCCTGACCGTCGACGTAGGTCGTGAAGCCCTCGGTCGCCTGACAGGGAATCGTCGAGTTGCGCTGGATGATCTTGGCCACCGCGCCGCCCATGGTCTCGATCCCAAGCGAGAGCGGCGTGACGTCCATCAGGAGCACATCGCGCGTGCCGCCCATCAGCACGTGCGCCTGCACCGCGGCGCCGAGTGCGACGACCTCGTCGGGGTTGAGCTCGCAGTGCGGCTTGCGGCCGAAGAGCTTCTCGACGCGCGCGCGCACGGCGGGGATGCGCGTCGAGCCGCCGACGAGCACGACCTCGTCGATCTGCTCGGGCGAGAGCTTCGCATCGGCGAGCGCGCGGCGGCAGGAGTGCAGCGTGCGCTCGATCAGGTGCGCGGTCAGCGCGTCGAACTCGTGGCGCGTGAACTTGCGGCGCCACTGCACGCCGGACTCCGGCAGCGAGACGTGGAGGAACGCCTCGGGGTCCGTGGAGAGGTCGACCTTGCAGCGCTCGGCGGCGAGGCGCAGGAGCTGCAGGAACGCGCGGTCTTCGAGCGTGCTCGGACGCACGACGGCCGCGAGCTCCTTCTTGGCGACGTCGACGAGCGTGCGGTCGAAGTCGTCGCCGCCCAAGTGCGTGTCGCCGTTCGTCGAGAGCACTTGGAACACGCCGTCTTCGATCGAGAGGATTGAGACGTCGAAGGTGCCGCCGCCGAGGTCGTAGACCGCGACCTTGCCCTGCTTGCGCTGGTCGAGACCGTAGGCGAGGCTCGCCGCGGTCGGCTCGTTCACGATGCGCAGGACGTCGAGGCCCGCGATGCGCGCGGCGTCGCGCGTGGCTTGGCGCTGCATGTCGTCGAAGTACGCGGGCACGGTGATCACGACCTTGGTGACCTCGAGTCCGCCGAGCGCCTTGCAGGCTTGGTCGTGCACCTTCATCAGGATCAGCGACGACAGCTCCTGCGGCGTGTACTTCTTGCCGCGCATCTCGAACTGCACGACGCCGTTGGCCGTCTCCGACAGCGGACAGGGCACGTTGCGCGCGTCGGCCTCGACGTCGGCGAGGCCGCGGCCCATGAAGCGCTTGATCGAGAACAGCGTGTGCGCCGGGTCGATCATCGCCATCTCGCGCGCTTCGCGTCCGACGAGCACGGTGCCCTGCTCGGTGAAGTGCAGCGCGCTCGGCACGTAGCCCGAGTCGCCCTCGGGGTGCAGCACGATCGGCCGTCCGTCCTTCCACATCGCGCCGAGCGAGTTGGTCGTGCCGAGGTCGATGCCCAGCGCGACGTTGTTCACGCTGTTGTTGAGGACGTTGAGTTCGATGAAGCCCATGGGACGGTCAGCTGGGGGACGAGGCTTCGAGGCGCAGGGCCTCGATCTGGGTGAGCGTGGTTTCGAGGTAGCGCAGCGCGTTGAGCTGGGCGCGTGCCTCGGAGAGGGACTTGGAGCCGCGCTCGGGCAGCGGCGTGAAGAGGCGCGCGAGCGCGGTGAGCACGGCGAGCTTTTGCGAACGCAGGTCGGCTTCGAGCGTCGCGAGTGCGGCGCGCGCGGGCGACCCCGGCTGCGCGTCGCGCGCGGCTTCGAGCGCCTCGTTCCACTCGAGCACTTCCATCAGGAACGCGCGCGGCATCTCGCGCTGCTCGCTCTCCGTGGGACCGCCGAGCGAGCGCACGATCCAATCCGCGCGACGTGCGGGGTCCGCGAGCAGCTCGTGCGCCTCGTTGAGCAGTGCGCTGGCGCGCTCGGCGCGTGCGCGCACTTCGGGCGTGGACGAACCGTGGTAGTCGGGATGCACCACGCGACTCGCACGCAAAAGTCGCCGACGCAGCTCCTTCGGATCGACCTCGAACGCGACCGCGAGTCCGAGCGCCTCGAACGGCGAGGGCGCGGGCTCCGGCGTGAAGACACCTCCGCAGCGCGCGCAGCCCAGCGGGGTCTCCAGCTCGGCCCCGCAGGACGGGCAGGCGCCGCTCATCACACCGAGAACGACTCGCCGCAGCCGCAGGACTTGGCGGCGTTGGGGTTGCCGAACTTGAAGCCGCGGCCCATCAGGTTGTCTTCGAAGTCGATCTGCGTGCCGTTCAGGTACAGGAAGCTCTTGGGGTCGCACACGACGCGCACGCCCTCGATCTCGTAGACCTGATCGGTCTCGGAGACTTGGTCGTCGAAGCCGAGCGTGTACGAGAAACCCGAGCAGCCGCCGCCCTTGACGCCCACGCGCAGCGCGGTGGCTTCGGGGAGCTTCTGCTCCGAGACGATGCGGCGCACTTCCTGAGTCGCGCGTTCGGTGAGCGAGATCACTTGGCCGCCTCCCCGCCCTGCTTGGACTTGTAGTCGTTCACCGCGGCCTTGATCGCGTCTTCGGCGAGCACGCTGCAGTGGATCTTCACCGGCGGGAGCGAGAGCTCCTCGACGATCTGCGTGTTTTGGATCGCGAGCGCTTCGTCGAGCGTCTTGCCCTTGATCCACTCGGTGGCGAGCGACGAGCTCGCGATGGCCGAGCCGCAGCCGAAGGTCTTGAACTTCGCATCGACGATGCGGTCGCCTTCGACTTGGATCTGGAGCTTCATCACGTCGCCGCACTCCGGGGCGCCGACGACGCCGGTGCCGACCGTGGGCGCGCTCTTGTCGAGCGAGCCGACGTTGCGCGGGTTCTGGTAGTGATCGAGGACTTTCTTGCTGTAGGCCATGGCTGTCGCTTGCTTGCTGTCGTTGGCGGATGCGGGTGAGAGGTGCGCGGCGGCGACTAGTGGTGCGCCTGCCAGTTGACGGTCTTGGGGTCGATGCCTTCGAGCGCCATCTCGTAGAGCGGCGAGAGCTCGCGCAGGCGCTTGACGGCGGTGATCACCTGCGTGGCGGCGAAGTCGACCTCTTCACGCGTGGTGAAGCGCCCGATGCCGAAGCGGATCGAGCTGTGCGCGAGGTCTTCGCCCACGGCCATCGAGCGCAGCACGTGGCTCGGCTCCAAGCTCGCCGAGGTGCAGGCGGAGCCCGAGGACACGGCGACGTCGCTGAAGCCCATGATCAGGCTCTCACCCTCGACGTAGGCGAAGCTGACGTTGAGGTTGTTGGGCAGGCGGTGCTCGCGGTTGCCGTTCAGGTAGACGAAGTCGAGCTCGGTGAAGAGCCGCTTCTCGAGGTGGTCGCGCAGCGCGGCGGTGCGGGCGCTCTCCTCGGGCATCTCGAGGCGCGCGAGCTCGCAGGCGCGGCCGAGGCCCACGATCGACGGCACGTTGAGCGTGCCCGAGCGCATGCCGCGCTCATGGCCGCCGCCGTCCATCTGCGCCACGAGGCGGACGCGCGGGTTCTTGCGGCGCACGTACAGGATGCCGACGCCCTTGGGCCCGTAGATCTTGTGGCCCGAGATGCAGAGCATGTCGACGTGGTCGGCCTCGACGTCGACCGGAACCTTGCCCGCGGCCTGCGTCGCGTCCGTGAAGAGCAGCACGCCCTTCTCCTTGCAGAGCGCCCCGATCTCGCGGATCGGGTTGAGCGTGCCGACCTCGTTGTTGGCCCACATCAGCGCCACGAGGATCGTGTCCGGGCGCAGCGCGGCCGCGACGGCCTCGACGCTCACGCGCCCGCTCTTGTCGGGCTGCAGGTAGGTCACCGAGAAGCCCTGCTGCTCGAGGTGCTTGCAAACGTCGAGCACGGCCTTGTGCTCGGCTTGGCAGGTGATGATGTGCTTGCCCTTCTCGGCGTACATCTCCGCCGCGCCCTTGAGCGCGAGGTTGATCGACTCGGTCGAGCCCGAGGTGAAGACGATCTCCTTGGGGTTCGCGCCGATCAGCGCGGCGATCTGCTCGCGCGCTTTCTCGACGGCCTCCTCCGCTTCCCAGCCGTAGCGGTGGTTGCGGCTGGCGGCGTTGCCGAAGGATTGGGTGAAGTAGGGAAGCATGGCCTCGACGACGCGCGGATCGCACGGCGTCGTGGCCTGGTAGTCCATGTAGATCGGGAGCTTCATCAGTTGCTTTCGACTGCGCCGGGGGTGCCGAGGGGCACGTGGGCGGTCTTGGAGACGAGGGAGCGCAGCGTCGTGTGCTCCAGCATCTGCCAGAGGCGCTCGCGCACGCGGTGGATCGGGCTCTTGATCGGGCACATGGGCTGCACCTCGCAGCCGCCGCCCTTGAGCACGATGGGGGACTCGCAGGTGGTGAGCGGCGGGGCGCCTTCGAGGGCGCTCACGACGTCGCCGAGCGTGAGGAGCTCTGGGGTCCGCGCCAGCGTGTAGCCCCCGTTCGAGCCGCGGGTCGAGTCGACCAGCCCGGCGTGCTGCAGCTCCTTCAAGACCTCGGCCACCGTGCGGCGCG
>JBIKYW010000256.1:0-5001 GCA_044355055.1 Planctomycetota bacterium
CGGCGAGCCCCTGCGACGCGAGGAGCTCGTGCGCGTGGGGCTGGCGGTCGAGGCTGTGCTGGTACCGATCGCGGAGTCGGACTCACGTCGCCGCGCGTGGCTGCTCGCGACCGGCGCGCCTCGGCGCGACATCGGGCAGCCCTGAGCACCCAACGAACGGGTCGCACGCGGTTGTCCGCGCACGACCCGTTCGAAGGCTCGCGACAAGCGCTCAGTGAACCGCGAGGTCCGTGCGGCGCGCGACGATCGCGACGCGGCGCCCGGCGGCGTAGTCGTCGGCCCCATCGACCCCCGGACCGGCCGTGAACTCGACCGGAAGGACTTCGGGCTCGAAGCCGAGCTCGCGCAGGGTCGCGAGGAGCGACGTGAGGTTCGGGACGAGCTTGCCCTTTTCTGCGCTGCGCGCGTCGAGGAACGGCTCGGCGGGGTTTCGCTCGGGAGCTTCTTCCGCGTCCGTGACGCGCGTGTCGAGCACGATCGCTTCGCCCGCGAGCTCCGCGCACACCGCGAGCACGTCGCGGTAGCCGTGGATGTGGTGGAGGATTCCCGCGCAGAGCACGATGTCGAACGGTCCGTGCTGTCTCAGGCTCCAGAGAGCCGAGGGGTCCGAGAGCTCGCCCTTGACGAAGCGCCAGTTGCCCTCCGGCAAGATGTGGTTGGTGCGCCAGTAGAGGTCCGCCTGTTGGAGGCACAGCTCGCGGCTGTCGATACCCGTGACGCTTTTGGCGCCGCGCCGCGCATACTGCGCCGACCAGAATCCGCAGTTGCTGCCGAGCTCTAGGACCGAGCGTCCCTCGACTTCGATGCGGCGCAGCGCCTCTTCCACGAGCAAGTGCGCGCGGCAGCGCATTCCATTTTCGAGCGCCTCGGGCGCGATGGGGCTGCCGACGCCCGGCGTGACGCGCAGGTTTCCGAGAACCACGGGGTAGTACCACGGGTGCAGCGCTTGGATGCGCTCGACGAGCTTCCAGTTCACGGTATCGAGCACCGCGTTGGAGTAGAGCTGCGGACGCTGCGCGCTCGGTAGGCCTTGAAGAATGGCGGTGACGAAGGTGTCGGCAGTGCGGACGACTTTCTCCCCGAGTGCGCCGTACAGGTCGGCCCGCGGCGAGGTGTGCGACGATCTCAGAGCGATCGCGCAGGTGATCATCCGCTTGAGCGACGCGTACTGGGCGGGACCGAATGCGTCGTCCATCAGCAGCACGTCGAGCTCGGCGTCGATGCCGAGCACGCGTGCATGGGCGGTCAGCAGTGCCTCGGTGGCGGCGCGCGCATCGGGGTCGAGCGCGGGATCCCGCCGCAGGCACAGGCACGCGCCGGGCCCTCCGACCAAGTGGCGGCCGAACGAGTCGAGCAGCGCCTCGAGCTCGTTTTGGTCGCGCCAGTCGGGCCACGCGAACACGAGGGTGTCCGAAGCCGTCGCGAGCTCGAGCGACGGCTCGGCTTCGACGGAGCCCGCGCGCAGCTCTTCGGCGGCGCGCGACAGGAGCTGGGCTGCAGTCTCGTTGTCTCCGCGATCTTGCGGGGCGACGGCGAGCGGGGCGGTGACGTCAGGCTGGATGGGGTCCATGGCTTGCTCAGGGGGCCGGTGGGTCCTGAAACCGGCGACCTCCACGTTTCGGGCCTGAAACGAAAAAAACTGAGCGGTCGGAGGGCCCGATCCCGAATCAGGGACGTGCGGCCGCGGGGGCACCGGCCTGGCGGCGTTCCCAAGCGACTCGGTCCGTGACGGCACGCTCCGTCGCGCGTGGTCCCAGACGCGCCTCCAACGCCTCTGCAATGGCCCCTGAGGCCTCGTAGAGGCCCGCGGAGTCGAGCGCCAGTCCGACCCGTGTCGCGGTCGCGGCGGCCTCGCAGACGAGCTGCGAGTCGCCGTTCTTCGAGCAAGCACGTCCCGCCTTGGCGAGACCGCGCGCGATTCCGATGCGGAACGCTAGGTCGGCCATGCCCTTGGCGGCGCTTCGGCCGAGCGCCGTCTGCTGTGCGGCCGCTCCGAGGCGGCTCGAGTGCCGGACGAGCTCGAGCAGCAGCGCTCGCGCGGCGTCGAGCGTGCTCTCCTCGGCGCCGACACCCAGCCACTGCGCAACTTCGGTCGCGTCGGGGTGTTTCTCCGCGAGGTGCAGCAGGTTCGGCACGCTGCGCTCGAAGCTCTGCAGCATGCCCTCGCACGTCGAGGCCTTGAGGTGCAGTCCGCGTGCGTTCGTGAGGCGCACGTTGCGAGCGCCGAGCTTCGCCAGAGTGCGTGCGAGGTCGAGCTCCTCCCAGCCCCACGCGCGGTAGGCGGGATCGAAGCGCAGGCCGCGCGACGTGAGCAGCTCGCGGCGGAACGACCAGTTGTCGGTGAACCAGTGGGTCCAGTCCACTTCGTCCGCGAGCTCGTCCATGCGCGGATTCGAGCGCGCACCCATCCACGCGCCCCACGTGCCGGGCTCGACGCCCCAGTCGAGGCCGCCGAGCGCGGTCGCGAGCTCGTCTGCGCTCTCTTGGTGAAAGCGTAGGTGGTCGCGCACGAAGCCCTCGGTCGGGACGATGTCGCTGTCGCAGAAAATCACGACATCGCCGGTCGCGTGGTCGAGACCTGTGTTCAACGCGGCTCCGCGGCCACCGTTGCGCTCGCGCGAGATCACGCGGAAGCTCGCAGGCAGCCCGAGTGAGGCGAAGAAGGGCGCGAGCGGCGGCTGCGAGCCGTCGTCGACGGCGATCAGCTCGAAGCTCGAGTGCGACGCCTCTTTCGCGAAGCCCTTGAGCACCGGCTCGAGCAGGTCGAAGCGGTTGAAGCAGGGGATCACGACCGAGACGGTCCGGGGCGTGCGTACGCGGGCAGCTCGCACCAGGCTCGGGCGCAGCGCGTGCTCCAGCTCGCGGCGGCGGCCCTCGCGGTACGCGCCGATCCACGCGTGCGACTCGAGCGCCGCATCGCAGCGATCGAGGAAGGCGCGCGCATCTCCTTCGCTTCCGAGCGCCACGGCGATCGCCGAGCCCAAGAGCCACGCATCGGGCAGCTCCGGTCGCAGCGCCGGTTGCAGCTCGGCGAGCGCCTTCTCGGCGCGGCCCGAGTCGAGCAACGTCTCAGCGAGCCCGAGGCGCGCCTCGATGTGGTCCTGTCGCGTCGTGAGCGCCGCGCGGAACGCTGTCTCGGCCTGCGTCCAGTCGCCCGCCAGCAAGCACACGGTCCCAAGGCGCGTCTGGCCGGTGAAGGTGCTCGCACCTGGCATGCACTCGGCTAGGAAGCGCTTTCCGGCGAGCGCGACACACTCGGTGAGCGCCGCATGCGCCTCCGTCAGATGCGAACTGAACGCATCGACGTCGCTCGCGGCGAGCGCGAGCTGCTCGTGCGCCCAACCTGCGAGCAGTCCGAGGTTGGGGTGAGGATCGCACCATCCGCGGGCCTGATCGAGTACCTCGAGCGCGCGCGCCGGATTCTTCGCTCGCACGTGGAGGAATCCGAGCAGAGTCGCGGGCATCACGACGTCGTGATCGGGACGCGCACCCTCGGCGTGGACTTGCAGAGCACTCCACGCGGCCTCGGCGGCGCGAATCGCCCCGGATACATCGCCGCAGCGCTCGAGCTCGCGCGCGAGGTAGGCCTGAACCGTCGGGTTGTGCGGCTCGATCTGCGCGCGGCGCTCCAGCAGCTTGCGGTTGCGCTCGTTCTTCGAGCGCGCCTCCCGCAAGGACGGAACCGCGCCGTAGTGAACGATGGGGGCGTCGAGCTGCACGATGCGCCGGTGACGCAGCGCCCAGGACGTCACTTGCTCGTGCACGATGCCTTCCCAGGCGAGGTCGGGCGTGCGACGCAGGAGTCGGGGCAGGAGCATGGGCTCGCCGCGACGTGCGCGACCGGAGAGAACATCCTCGGGCTTCGCATCGAGCGTGGCCGCATCGTGCAGCGGCAAGACTCCGCAGTCGAAGTCGTTGCGCTCGAGCGCCCGGCGAAGCACCTTGCGCGCTCCGTGTCCGAGGCGCTCGTCGGCGTCGAGCATCAGGACGAAGCCGTCGTTCACGTGGGGGAGGGCGGCATTGCGCGCGGCGGCGAAGTCGTCACACCACGGGTGTTCGACGATCGTCGCACCGTGTTCGCGCGCGATCTCGACCGTGCGATCCTTGCTTCCGGTATCGACGAGAACGATCGCATCGACGACTCCGCGAACGGAGTCGAGGCAACCGCCGATCATCGCCTCTTCATCGCGTGCGATGATGCACAGCGTGAGCCGGTTCATGCGCTCTAGCCTCCGACCGTCACGGCCGTGACGGTGCTAGGGAGCACCGCGCTCGGCTCGCCCTCGGATTCCAGCGGAACACGGAGTCGCTCGAGCTCGACGCCTCCGATCAACGCAGGCTCGATGGCTTTGTAGTCACCGTAGGGGGCATCCGGCTTGCCCGCCCACTTGGCCGCGAAGCGCGTCCAGTTCCTGCGCAGCAGCTCCTCGTGGACCGCGCTCTTCTTCGCGTCGCCGTAGTGCTCGTGGCGGACGAACACGTCGAGGGCGACGCGGTTGCGGAAGCCGGCGAGCGCCGCGCGCAGGGTGAAGTCGTCGTCCTCGAAACCCCACGGCGAGAACTGGCCATCGAACCCGCCGATCGCGTCGAGCAGCTCGCGGCGGAAGAGCAGGCAGAAGGAGGTCAGGATGTTCTGGCTGCGCGAGCGCCGCGTGTTGGCGGCGGCCCACTTCTCGGCGAACTCGGCGAGAGAGGCCGGATCCGTCGCGCCGTCGAAGGGAACTTGCTGTCCATGCGCGGCGCGATCTGAGACCGGCCCGACGCAACCGGAGCGCGCGTCGGCCTGGGCGTGGGTGAGCATTCGATGGAGCCAGCCGGGCGTCACCATCGCGTCGTTGTCCATCACGACGATCCAGCGCCCGCGTGCGAGCGCGAGGCCTTGGTTGCGCGCCAGCGGAGCGCCGCGGTTGTCGCTGTTGCGCACGAGGCGGAGATCGCGCTGCTCCGCGAGCCACTCGGCACTGCCGTCCGTCGAGCCGTTGTCGACGAACAGGATCTCCG
>JBIKYW010000255.1:0-5001 GCA_044355055.1 Planctomycetota bacterium
TCCGGGCAAGTGAGCCCGAGCGGCGCGGGAGAACTCGCGCCTCCAGTCTCTTCGAACAGCGCCCGTGTCGACTCCTGCGAGTCGGCGCGGGTGTTTCTTTTCGAGTGAGAACGCAGCCGCGGACGACTTCGCGGGAGAGCTCAGGCCCAGCTCGCCGGCTCGTCACTGAGCGCCAGCGGACGCGCGCTGCGGGCGAGTCCTGCGGCGCGGGCGCGGCGCGCGAGCTCACGTAGGGCATTGCGCCCTTCGGCGCCGATGCCGCGCGTGTCGTCGGTCACGTAGAGCTCGACGTGCTTCCAGAGCACCTCGTCGGAGTGCTCTTGGGCGTAGCGGCGCAGGGTCGCGGTCGTTGCCGCGGAGTCTTCGCCTGCGCAGGCGAGCGATGCGGCGATGGCGCGGGCGGCGCGCTCGCAGCGCTGCGGGCCGAGTCGACGTCGCGCGAGGAT
Source organism: Planctomycetota bacterium (assembly GCA_044355055.1). Classification (GTDB taxonomy): domain Bacteria; phylum Planctomycetota; class UBA1135; order UBA1135; genus F1-120-MAGs118. The sequence continues at coordinate 447 of JBIKYW010000255.1, forward strand.
GCCTCCCAAGGGCAGCGGGCAGAGGCTCTCGCGCTCCCAGAGCGCGCCGAGGTCGAGCTCGAGCCGCAGGCCGTGCTCGCGGTAGGTGAAGCGGCCCTCGTGGATGCAGACGCCGAGGTCGGCCTCGCCGCGTGCGAGCGCGGGCATGATCGCGCTGAACACGACCTGCGCGAGGCGGCCGCGGCCGGGCTGAAGGAGGCGCCAGAGCAGGGTGGCGGTGGTGCGTTCGCCGGGCGCGAGCACGAGCGGGGAGGAGGGGAGCGCTGCGTCGGGGCGCGCGAGCACCACCGGCCCCACGCCGCGCCCGATCGCGGAGCCGACGGGCAGGACGAGCGTGTCCTCGTCGGCTTGGAGCGCGGCGGCGAAGCTCGCCTTCGCGACGTCGAAGTCGCCCGCCAGCCAGCGCTCGTTCAGCGTCTGGACGTCGCACAGCTCGATCTGCCAGTCGAAGCCCTGCGGATCGCTCGTCCCCGAGAGCAGGCCGTGGAAGGCGAAGGTGTCGTTGGGGCAAGTCGAGATGCCCACGCGCAGCGTCTCGCGCGTCATCGCGTTCCCCGACCGGCGGGTGCGACGAGGACTTCGAGCGCGCGCTCGCGAGCCGCGGCGAGCGCGGCGGGGATGCGCCAGTGCTCGGGGCGGCGGTCGCCGACCTCGTTCGAGATGCCGCGCACGATCCGCAGCGGGATCCCTTCGAGCGCGCAGGCGGCGGCGACGGCGAAGCCCTCCATGTCCTCGGCGGCGGCTGCGGGGAAGCGGCGGCGGCGCGCGGCGGCTTGGGTTGCGTCCGCCGAAGCGGCGCAGGTGGTGAGCAGGAGCGGCGCGCGGTCGGTGCTCGCGCTCGCGAGCGGCAGGCGGTCGAAGATCGCGGCGGCGCCGTCGCGGCCGGGCCACTGCGGGAAGCCGAGCGCGGGCGGCGCGAGGAGGCTCGCGCCTTCGCCGACGCCGATCCCCTCGATGGCGCACTCACCGAACTCCAGCGCGGCGCCGACGGGGTGCGCGGAGACGTCGTAGGAACCGGCGATGCCGACGAGCACCACGCGGGCGGGGCGCAGGCGGGCGAGGAGCGCCGCGGTGCGCGCGGCGGCGGCGACCGGGCCGAAGCCGCAGGTCTCGACGAGCGCGAGGCCCGCGGGGAAGCCGCCGAGGTCGAGCAGGCGGCGCAGCTCGAGCTCGGTGGGGACGAGCAGCAGGGTGGGGTCGCCGCGCGGGGTGCTCATGCGATGTAGGGTGTAGCTCACGACAGCCGTCGGCTCCACAGCGGGCTCGACCGCGGGCTACGCTGCGCGCATGGAGACGCAGGGCGGCTGGCTGGAGCGCGCGGGGCTGGGGAGGCCCGAGCTCCGCGCGTGGGCGCTCTACGACTGCGCGAACTCGGCCTTTTTCACCACCGTCGTCACGGCGCTGTTTCCGATCTACTACCGCGAGGTGGCCGCGGCGGGGGACGAGCGCGTGCTCGCGGGCTACAGCACGCTGACGACGTGGGCGATGGTCGCGATCGCCCTCGTCGGGCCGCTGCTCGGGGCGCTCGCGGACGGCGGCGCCCGCAAGAAGCCGATGATGGGGGCGTTCGTCGCACTCGGAGTTCTCGCGACGGCGGGGCTTTGGTGGGTCGAGCGCGGCGACGCGCAGTGGGCGGCGGCGCTGTTCGTGCTCGGCAACGTCGGCGTGGCGGGGAGCTTCATTTTCTACGACGCACTTCTTCCGAGCGTCGCGCGCGGGGAAGAGCTCGATCGCGTCTCCACCGCGGCGTACGCGCTCGGCTACCTCGGCGGGGGAGTGCTGCTCGCACTCAACCTCGCGTGGATCCTGCGGCCGGAGTGGTTTGGGATGGAGAGCGGCACGACGCTGCCCGTGCGACTGGCGTTCGTGTCGGTGGCGGTGTGGTGGGCGCTGTTTGCGTTGCCCCTGTTCCTGCGCGTGCGCGAGCCGCGGGTGAGCGAGGGCGCGGGCGGCGGCATCGGTGCCGCGGCGCGGCGACTGTGGGAGACGCTGCGCGACATTCCGCGGCATCGCGACGCGTTTCTGCTGCTCTTGGCGATGCTCGCGTACAACGACGGCATCAACACGATCATTCGCCTCGCGACGATCTATGGCGCGGAGATCGGGCTGGGCGCGAAGGAGATGATCCCCGCGATTTTGCTCGTGCAGTTCGTCGGGATTCCGTGCGCCTTTGCGTTCGGATGGCTCGCGTCGCGCGTGGGCCCCAAGCGCGCGGTGATGTTCGGCGTGGCGGTGTACGTCGCGATCACGGTGATCGCGTGGCGCATGGCGAGCCCCGAGGAGACGCATAAGGTCGAGCTCTTCTACGCGCTCGCGGTCGGGGTCGCGCTCGTCATGGGTGGGTGTCAGGCGCTGACGCGCTCGATGTTCGCGAGCATGGTGCCACCGTCGCGCGCGGGCGAGTTCTTCGGGCTGTTCGGCGTGCTGGAGCGTTTCTCGGCGATCTTGGGGCCGCTGTGCTTCTCGCTTGCGATCACTTGGACCGGCGAGCCGCGCGCCGGCGTGCTTCCGCTCTTTGGCTTCTTCCTCGTCGGCGCGCTCCTTCTCTCGCGCGTCGATCTCGAGCGCGGGCGTAGTGCGGCGCGCGAGGCTCAGTAGCCCGTCAGCTCGACGAAGCCGCGGCCGCCGACGGTCGAACCCGAGCGCGAGCCCTCGACGCGCACGGCGCCTTCCCAGTAGCGCACGGCGGCGAGCAGCTCGCAGCTCGCGACCAGCGGCGTCAGCGTGCAGGTGAGTCCGAGCGAGGGGACTTCGAGCGTCCAGCGGTTCGGATAGCTCGCGCCGCTCTGCGGGCTCGTCCAGCGCGCGAGCTCGGTGATGCGGAAGTCGTCGGAATCGAGCTTGCGAGGATCCGCGCCGAGGCGCGTGAACGTGCCGGAGCTGAAGGGATCCGCGCTGCCGTCGGCGCGGCGCATGCGGTAGAGCATGAGCTCGCTGCCGTCGTCGAGACGCAGCGCGAACCAGTCCCAGCCCACTTGTCCCTCTTCGAGTGCGCTCGTCGACCATTCGCGGTCGAACCAGCTCTCGCCACTCACGGCGAGGCGCGAGCCGCCGCGCGTGAGCGTCCCCGTCGAGCGCATCCGTGGAATGGAGTAGTAGTACGACGCGTTGCCCGGCTGCGCGCCCTTGCGCGAGAGGCCGCGCTCGCCTTGCAGAACCACGGCGCTCGACGGCTCCAGCGCGAGGTCGAGCGCGAGGTCTTGCTCGGCGGCGTGCAGCTGCATGCGTCCGTCGCTCTGGATGTCGAGGCGCCAGTCGCGAAGCCAGACGCCGAAGGGCGCCGCGGATGCGCCCGCGAGACCGAGCGCGCCGCGCTCGAAGCGCTCGTGGGCCTCGAACGAGTCCTTCGAAGCGTCGGCGAGCGTGAAGTGCGCCATGAAGACGTCGCGTGCGGACCAAGCGGAGTCGAGCGTCGGCGCTTCGAACGCGAGGGCGCGACGGAAGAAGGTGAGCTGATAGCCGTACTCGCGGCCCGTGTCGTCGGCGAGCGTGCCGGTGAAGTACCACCACTCGGTCTGGAACTCCGGGTGCGGGCCGTGGTCGGCGGGGAAGGCGAGCTCGCGCGGCTCGAGCGCACGCGTGAAGCGCGGATCGGCGGGCGCGGAGAGCAGGTCGCCGACTTCGAGCGATGCGCGCACGGGCTCGCTCGACGGAGCGCACGAGGCAAGCGCGAGGAACAGGAGGGGCCAGAGCTTGCGCATCACTCGCCTCGCAGGGTCTGTGCCGGAGAAAGTCGCGCCATGCGCCAGGCAGGGTAGGCGCCTGCGATGAGCGCGGAGCCCAGCGCGAGCGCGAAGGTCTCCAAGAGCACGCGCGGGCTGATCTGGATGTCGAGCGTCCAGCCAAACGAGCGGGCGTTGATGACGAGGATCAGCACGAGCGCGACGGCGATGCCGATGGGAACGGCGAAGAGACCGGCGAGGGCGCCGAGCAGGCCGGTTTGTCCGAGCACGACTCGCTTGAGGCCCGACGGTGAGAGCCCGATGGCGCGCAGCACGCCCATCTCGCGCTCGCGTTCGAGTTCCATCGCGAGCAGCGCGCCGACGACGCCGAGGATCGCAACGACACCGGCGAGCAGCCGCAGCACGCGCGTCACGGAGAAGGTTCGATCGAAGATCTCCATCGACGCCGCTTCGAGCTCGGTGCCCGAGCGCACCTTGACGATCTCACCCAGCGGGACCGTCGCCCGAAGGCTCGCGATCGTCGCGTCGACATCGGCGCCGGGCGCGAGGAACAGGCCGAGCGCGCTGATCCGCTCGTCGCCCCAGTTCCGAAGCCACGTCTCACGCGCAAGCATCGCCCAGCCTTGGTCGGACGAGTAGTCGCGGAACACGCCGAGCACTTCGAAGGGACGCACTCCTTCGCGGGTCCGCACTTCGAGTGTCGAGCCCGGCGAGAGCGAGCGATGGCGCGCGAGGGACTCGCTCACGATCAGCGTGTCGCGCGTGGTGAAGGCCGGCCAGATCACGGCCGGATCTCCTTCGAGGAAGCGATAGGCGTCGCGGCTCTTCGGATGAAGCGCGGCGGCCGTCGCAAACACCTTGTCACCGGCGGC
>JBIKYW010000257.1:0-4994 GCA_044355055.1 Planctomycetota bacterium
GCGGATCCGACTTGCTGCCGTAGCGACGCAGGCAGTGGGCGACCTGAACGAGCAGGTGCTCAGAGTTCAGCTCGTACAAGAGACCGAAGACCGCGCGACCGCTCGCGCAGCGGAAGCCCTCCATCAGCCTCGTCGAGAGCGCGTCGCGCAGCGACTCGGGCGTGCGTTCGGGCCCGTCGAGCAGCGCCAGCATCCTCTGCAGCTCTTCCCCGGGCAGCTCCGCTCGCAGCGCGCCGACGCGATCCCGCAACGACACGGGCGCGACCCCCTTCGGGGAGGCGACCGCGCCGTGTTCGAGCTGGCGCTGGCGGTCTGCGTCGAGCATCGTGCTCCGCGGACAAGGGATGCCCCCGAGCCCTTGGGTGAAGAGCGTCGGAGAGGTGAAGAGTCGGGCAGGGAACTCGGGCCGCGCGACTACCGACTTCCGGCCGCGGAGGGTGGCCGCAGCGGAGAGGTTGTCTCGCGACGCGATTCTAGATCCGGCGAAACGGGCGGTTACCGCGCCCCGCCGTTCGGTTGCCCCGAAAAGCATGAAAAAGCGCGGTCGGCTCGCCTCAAGTCTATGCGGCGTCGCGACTTAGCGGCAGATGAGAAGTCTTCCGAACCCGACGCGGCGTTCCCCGCGCACAATGCGCGCCCGCGCATGAACTCCGCCCAACGCGCTTTGGAGCTCGCCCGCGAGTGCGGCTTCGACCTCGCCGGAATCGCTCCGCTCCGCCCGCCGCGGGATGCCGCGCACTTCCGCGACTGGCTCGCGCGCGGCCACCACGCGGGGCTCGACTACCTCGCGCGCGACGCCGAGCGCATCCTCGACCCGCGCCTCGACGCGCCGCGCGGGCGCTCGCTGCTCGTGGTCGGCCTCGCCCATGCACGCCCGGCGCCATTACTGCCCGGCGGAGCTCGCGTCGCCCGCTACGCACTCGGCCGCGACTACCACAACGTACTTCAGAAGGGGCTGCGCAAGCTGCGGCGCCGCCTGCAAGGCGAAGGTCTGATCCCGCGCGACGATCCCGCGCGCGCCGCCGTGGACGCGGCGCCGCTGCTCGAGCGCTCGCACGCCGCGGAAGCGGGGATCGGCTTCGCCTCCAAGGCTGCGAACCTCCTCCACCCGTCGTTCGGGCCATGGTTTTTCCTCGGCGAGCTCGTGCTCGACACGGAGCTCGAACCCACGACGACGTCCCCTGCGGGCTCGTGCGGCACCTGCACGGCGTGCCTCGACGCCTGCCCGACGGGCGCGATCCTCGCTCCGGGCCGCGTCGACGCGGGGAAGTGCATCAGCTATCAGACGATCGAGAACCGCTCCGCGATTCCGCACGAGCTCCGCCGCGCCGTCGGAAATTGGGCCTTTGGCTGCGACATCTGCTCCGAAGTCTGTCCGTGGGGTGCCAAGGCGCCCGATCTCGGCGCGCGCTTCGGTCTGCACGCGGGCGTCGAAGGCGGCGTCGAGCGCTGGATCGGCTGGCGCGACGACGCACAGGTCGCCGTGGAGCTCTCCGGCTCGGCGCTCCAGCGCGCGGGCCGGGAGGGCCTCGCTCGAAATGGAGCGATCGTGCTGGGCAACGCGCCGACCGCAGAAGGCGAGGCCGTACTCCTCCATGCGCTGAGCTTCGATCCCTCGGCGATCGTGCGCGAAGCCGCGGCCTGGGCTCTCGCGGCGGGGTACGCTCGAACTGGAGACGTGGAGCGCGCGCTGCGCTCGGAATCCGACCCGCAGGCCCGCGACGGCATGCTGCGCACGCTCGCCGAGCGGCGCTAGGTCCGTCGAGAAAGTTCGACAGCGCGCTCCGCGGCGTCGACGCCGCGCAACGCCGCCGAGGATCGGCGCCGTAAACGACTCGCAGCCAGGCACTTACGCTCCGCCCCGCCCAACGGATCCCGCCCCGTGCCCGCGCGGAGGCCGTCCCCCGCGCACGCGACGTCGATTTCCTTGGACGCTCGAAAGGCTCTCGATCCGACCCCATTCTAAGCAAATTTCAATTCGTAAGTCCATGCAAGACATGAACTTACAGCACATCGAGGACGCCGCCGCGCCAGCCTTGGCCAGCCGCTTGCTCCCTCTCTTGGCGAACACCAACCAAGACCCCGAACACGGACGCGAAGAGGCACGACGATGGAACTCAACGACTACTACAACGACCGCAAGTTCTGCGCCCACTGCAACCGCTACGTCCCCTACCTGATGAGCCTCGAACGCAGCTACTGCGCGGACTGCGGACAGGAAGTGCGCCTCTTCTCCGAAGGCGACTGGAAGACGTTCCACGAGAAGATCCAAGAGCGCAAGCCCAAGAGCGGCCGTCCGCGCAAGAGCGACAACAGGGAGACGGCCTGATCCAAACACCGCGGCCGCTCGCGCTCGCCCAGAGTCCCATCGGGCGTGCTCAGCGGCTGCGGCTCTTCTCCCGCGCCGCGTCGGCTCGTCCCACGTCACCGCTCGCGCGGAAGTAGCGTTCGAGGGCTTCCCACGCCCCGACGCTCTCCGAGAAGCGGGCCTCGAGCTCTGCCGCAACCCGCGCGGCGAGCTCGAGGTCCGCGAGCTTGGTGGCGGCGTCGAGCAGCTGCACACGGACGTCCAACCGCTCCGGCGCACAGCGCAAGAGCCGCGTTCCGACCTCGCGCAACTCCGACTTGTTGCGCGCCGCGGAATGGAGCAGCACGAGCTTGGAGAGAGGCTCGACCGCGCAGGGCTCGTAGAGCAGGAGCCCCTCCTGCGCCCGCACTTCCTGCTCGATGCGCGAGAGCTCCGCAAAGCGCGCCCGCGCCGACTCCGCGGCGTCCTCACGACCGAGCTCCGACTCGAGCTGCGCCAACAAGAACCAACTGCGCGCATCGTGCGGGGCGAGCTCGAGCGCGCGCCGCAGCGGCACGAACGCTTCGCCCGTGCGACCGAGATCGACCAACGCCTGCGCGCGCCACGCGAGCGCATCGGCATAGTCCGGCCGCAGCGCGAGCGAGCGATCGAGGCTCGCGAGTGCGGTCGCTGAGTCTCCCTGCCGCAGCTGCGCGAGTCCGAGCCCTCGCCATGCCTCGACGCTTCCCGGCGCGACCTCGAGCACCTTCGCATAGTGGGCCTGTGCCCGCGCATAGTCGCCGAGTGAGTAATAGCAGTGAGCGAGCCCCTGGGTCGCACCCACCTCGTGCGGCGCCGCAGCGAGAAAGCGCTCGAACGCGCGGGCTCCATCTCCGTAGCGCCGCAGTCGAAAGTACGTCGCGCCGAGCTGGTACAGAGCCGGCGGAAAGTCTGCCTCCGCGCGGAGCACGCGCTCGAGCTCCGAGAGCGACCGTGCGTAGTCGGCATCGCGGTACGCCGTCAGCGCCGCGCCCATGCTCGACGCAAGCTCCGCTGGAATCGCATCGGTCGGCCGCCACTCCCGCCAGCGCTCGGCCCGAGCTCGCGGCAGCACGCCGAAGTCGCGCGCGAGGATCTCGGCTCGCGGATCCTGTGTCGTCAACGCGCGCGGCGAAGTGGCGAACAGCAGAGCGAGTGCGAGCGTGATCACAGACCGGGCTCCTCCAGCACGAGGACCTGTCCGCCCGCCACGTCTTCGAGGACGCGTTCGCGTCCCGACGGCCAGCGCACGATCACCCGCTTGGCTCGCGCAGACTCGCCGAGTCCCACATGGACACGCGGCGCGATCGCCGACTGGTAGCCGCCGCTCGTCCGCACCTCGCACGTGCGCGCTCCGCCCTCCCACTCGAAGCGCACGCTGCCGCCGAGACCGAAGCGGTTTCCGGACGCGGCGCGCAGCTCCACGGCGAGCCACGAGCGCGAGGCGTGCAGCTCGCGCGCACGATTGCGCAGCACGCGCACCGCGCCGTCGAGCTCGATGCCGACGATATCGAGGTCTCCGTCGCCGTCGATGTCGCCGTAGGTCGAGGCGCGCATCACGCGCGAAGGCCCGTCGACCAGCGGCTCGACGCGCAGGCGGCCGTCGGCCATGCCGCGGTAGAAGTCCGCGGGCTGGGCGTAGCTCGTGTCCGTTCCCGGCCGATCGGCCACGGGGTACACGTGTCCATTCAGCACGAATGCATCGAGCCGACCATCGAGATCGAAGTCGGCGAGCGCCGTGCCCCAGCCGAGGCGCGTGACGCTCGGCCCGCCGATGCCGACGGGGCCGGAGCGCTCGCTGAAGCCGCGAGTGCCGCGCGACATGTACAGCGCGTTGTTCTCACCCGAAAAGTTCGTCACGAGCAGGTCTTCGCGCCCGTCTCCGTCGAGGTCGCCGACCGCGATCCCCATGCCGGCCTGCTCCTTGCCGTTCATGTCGTGGCTCACGCCGCGCGCGAGTCCGACCTCCTTGAACGTGCCGTCACCTTGGTTCTCCCACAGGAAGTTCGGCGTCGAGTCGTTCGCGACGTACAGGTCCGTATCGCCGTCGCGGTCGTAGTCGAGCGTGACCAGCCCAAGCCCGTAGCCCGCGCTCGCAGGCCGCAAGCGCGCCGCCTCGGTCGCATCGCGCAGGTCTCCCTCGACATTGCGAAGCAGTCGGTCGTGCGTCGGCGTGAGCCCCTCCGGCCCGCACATCACGTCCATGCCTTTCCAACGACACTCACCGCCCGGCGGCGGAATGCGCGCGGGATCGAACTCCAGATAGTTCACGAGCGCGAGGTCGAGCGCACCGTCGCGGTCGTAGTCGAGAAACGCCGCGCTCGTGCCCCACTGCTCGTCCGCCGCGAGCGCCGCGACCTCGCGCAGCGCGAACCCGCGACCTCCGACGTTGCGGAACAGCTGGTCACGTCCCCAGTGCGTCACGTACAGATCGAGCCAGCCGTCGCCATCGACGTCGCCCACGGCACAGCCCATGCCCCAGCGCGACGGCGCCATGGTCCACGCCTCGCCCGCCGGCAGAAAACGGCCCTTGCCGTCGTTCAGGAACAGCCGTGTCGGAAAGCCCGGCTCACCCTTCTCGACACGCTGCAACGTCGAGCCGTCGACGACGACGAGGTCGAGGTCGAGGTCGCCGTCGAAGTCCGCCAGCGCAAGTCCGCCGCCATCG
>JBIKYW010000259.1:0-4988 GCA_044355055.1 Planctomycetota bacterium
ATCGGCAGGTCCATCTGCAGGGGCTCGATCAGTCGCTCGTGCGCGCGGCGGTACGCGATGAGGTCCGCGATCGTGCAGATCTTGAGGCCGTGCTTGCGCGCGAACACCTCGAGCTCGGGCATGCGCGCCATCGTGCCGTCGTCGTTCATGATCTCGCAGATCACGCCCGCCGGCCGCGCACCGCACAGCCGCGCGAGGTCGACCATCCCCTCGGTCTGACCGCCGCGCACGAGCACGCCGCCTTCGCGCGCGCGCAGCGGGAAGATGTGGCCGGGGCTGACGAGGTCGCTCTTCTTCGCCTGCACGGCGGCAGCGGTGCGGATCGTGTGTGCGCGATCCGCGGCGCTGATCCCCGTCGTCACGCCGCTCGCGGCCTCGATGGAGACGGTGAAGCCGGTGCCCATGCGGCTCTGGTTGTTTTGGACCTGCATCTCGAGCCCGAGCTGGTCGCAGAGCTCGCCCGCGAGCGGCATGCAGATCAAGCCGCGGGCCTCGCGCGCCATGAAGTTGATCATCTCGGGCGTGACCGTCTCGGCGAGGCAGGCGATGTCGCCCTCGTTCTCGCGGCCGGGGTCGTCGACGAGGATCACCATCCGGCCGCGGCGGAGCTCGTCGAGGATCTCGGGGATCGGGCTGATCGTCATGGCGGGCTCTTGGGTGCGGGGTAGCCGGGAACTGCGCGCGTCGTGCGCGAGCGCAGCATTCTAGGACGAGACGGGCACAGCGCGCTCGATGCCCCGCAGGCTCCGGCGACCGTCATCGGACGCTCGTGGGAACTACGGAGGCCGCCGGACGTCCTTTCGGGCCCCTCTGACGCCTGCGGGCGCGGCTCCGAGCGGGCTGCGCGTGCTCGGCAGTCGTTTCTGACGTTTGGGGGCGCGTCTCGAAATTGTCCCGCCGATGACTTCGGCGCACCGAGGAAACGCGGCTACCGGAACTCGCCGAGCCCCCACTGCGTCGCAGAAAGAGCAGGAAACCACGAACTTCTTTCGTGGTACGTCCTGTTGCGATCTGCCGGAAATGCGGGGCCACGGATACGATCCAGAGGCTCGCCGCTCCCCTACGACATCATGAGCCTCACGCAACTCTGGCGCTCCTCGCGCACGTTCCGCATCGGGGTCCCCGTCCTCGGACTGGGTTCCGTCACCCTCCTCAGCGCCTCGCTGGCCACCACCGTGCCCAACGAGGTGCGCATGCCCGGCACGCAGGAGCTGCAGGTCTCGACCTTCGACCCCAGCTCGAACTGCGAGATGTGCCACGGGCAATACGACCCCGAGGTCAGCCCCTACGAGACGTGGTCGGGCAGCATGATGGCGCACGCGACGCGCGACCCGATGTTCTGGGCTGCGCTGCCGATCGCCGAGCAGGACTTCGGCGGGTCGGGCGACCTGTGCATCCGCTGCCACTCGCCGAGCGGTTGGTACGACGGACGCTCTCAGCCGACGGACGGCTCGGCGCTCACGGGCGACGACTTCGACGGCGTGAGCTGCGAGTTCTGCCACAAGCTCACCAACCCCGACGACAGCGAGTACTTGGGCGAGCACTACCCGCCGTTCAAGGCCAACGACGGTGGCAGCCCGCCCGAGGCCTATCGCGGCAGCGGCCAAGCCGTGCTCTACGGCGGATTCGAGCGCCTCGGCCCCTACAGCGATCCCGCCGCGTTCCACGCGTGGGCGCAGTCGCAGTTCCACCGCAAGTCGGAGCTGTGTGGCACTTGCCACGACGTGTCGAACCCCGTGACCGGCGACCTCGCGCCCGGCAACGGCGCGTTCACGCCGCTCGCCGCGGGCATGTTCGACGGCACGCTCGGCGGCCCGCTGCTCGACAAGGCTGCGATGAAGAACGCGCCCCACAAGTGGGGCATCGTCGAGCGCACCTACAGCGAGCACGTCGCCAGCGCGTTCGAAACGATGAGTATGGCGGACTTCGACGCCCTGCCGATCGACCTGCGCAAGGGCTCGATCGCGCGCGCCTACCGACTCGCGAAGCAGTCGACGCCGAGCGGCAACTACGAGGACGGCACGCAGCGCAACTTCACGTGCCAGACGTGCCACATGTCCCCGGTCGAGGGCTACGGCTGCAGCATGTTCAGCACGCCGCTGCGCTCGGACATTCCCAAGCACGACCTCACCGGCGGAAACTACTGGGCACCCGACGCGATCCTCTACCTCGAGTCGCAGGGTCGCCTCTACGGCGGCAACGGCCTGACGGTCTATCAGATTTCGAGCATGCAGGCGGGCAAGCAGCGCGCCGTCTCGAACCTCAAGAACTCGGCCGCGATGTCGGTCAGCGGCAACACGCTGCGCGTCACGAACCTCACGGGACACAAGCTGATCTCGGGCTATGCCGAGGGTCGGCGCATGTGGCTCAACGTGAAGTGGTTCGACGCCGCGGGCAACGTGGTGCGCGAGGACGGTGAATACGGTCCGCTCGCTGTGACGGTCAACGGCACGCCGTACACCGTCGAGACGATCCTCGACATCAACGACCCGAACACGAAGGTCTACGAGGCCAACATGGGCGTGTCGCAGGCGTGGGCGGCGAAGCTGCTCACCATGGGCTACAGCCCGAACCTGCCCCTCAAGTACAACCGCGTGACGGGCGCGCCGGCGGGCACGCTGCAGAGCGCGGCTTCGGGCGCACCGGGCAGCGCGGTCCCGTCGTTCCACTTCGTGCTCAACGACGCGACGTTGGTCGACAACCGCATCCCGCCCTACAAGATGAGTCGCGACGAAGCGTTCGAGCGCAACGCGCAGCCCATCCCGGACACGCAGTTCGGAAACCCGAGCGCGGGCGGTTTCTACAACCACTGGGATGACGTGACGCTCAACCCGCCCGCGGGTGCGGTGCGCGCGGACATCAAGCTCATGTACCAGCCGACGAGCTGGGAATACGTGCAGTTCCTCGTGCTCGCGAACGACGGCTCGGTCGCCGCTCACGCGGGCCGCGGCAACGATCTGTTCGAGGCTTGGCTCAACACGGGCATGGCCGCGCCGGTCGTGATGACCGAGGCCAAGTGGGGCAGCGACGCACCGCTCGTGTACTGCACCGCGAAGACGAACAGCCAAGGCTGCGTGCCGGAGATCGGCTACTCAGGCGTGCCGAGCGCGAGCGCGGGCTCGGGCTTCTACATCACGGCCTCGAAGGTGCTGAACCGCCGCCAGGGCATGCTGCGCGTGAGTCTCGCCGGACCGTCCTCGACGCCCTTCCGCGGCGGCATCAACTGCGTGCTCTCGCCTGCGTCGCGCGTCGCGAAGCAGGACTCGGGCGGCAATCCACTGCCGACGCTCGACTGCAGCGGCGGCTTCCTCGTCGACTTCAACGCGTACATCGCAAGCGGCGTCGATCCGGCGCTGGTGCAAGGCGCGACGGTGTGGGCGCAGTGGTGGTCGCGCGACACGGGCTTCGCAGCGCCGAACAACTTCGGCTTCACGAACGGACTGCGCTTCACCATCGGCCAGTAAGCCCTCTCGGCAAATGTGCGGGCCCGCTCCGAGTTTCACTCGCTGCGGGCCCGCTCCCTTTCTGCGCGTTCGATCGTAGGCTCTTGCCGCATGCGACTCGCACTCGTCTCGTCTCTGGTGTTTCTCGCAGCAGCGTGTGAATCGACCGGCAGCGGCGCCTCGGAGGCCGCAGCCTTGGCGGAGATCGCGCGCCTCGAAGACTTGCGAGCGGATCCACATGGCGAGCTGCGGCGCCTGACCACGAGCGCAAGCCCCGAAGTGCGCGCGAAGGCGGCGACAGCCCTCGGAAGGCTGTGGTTTCCGGAAGCTGGTGCCGAGGTTACGCGTGCACTCCTCGCGCTGCTCGCCGACGCCAACGGAGACGTCCGTGCGAGCGCTGCGTTCGCGCTCGGCATGCGCGGAGACGCGAGCGCGACCGACAAGCTCCTCTTCGTCGCACTCGACGAGCACGAACGCGACGCGAGCGCCGCCGTGCGTGCGCGAGCCATCGAAGCGGCGACCAAGCTCGAGCGGGGCGAGCTGCGGCTGCGGATGCTCGACGGACTCGACGATGCCGATGCGGTCGTGCGCGTCGAGGCGGCGCAGGGCGCGGCTCGCTGGAAAACCAAGGAAGCGAGCGCTGCGGATGTGAACGCGCGACTGTTGGCACAGCTCGGTCGCGAAGTCGACGACAGCGTGGTCACGGCACTCTTGTTCACGCTCGACCGCAGGAATGTCGAGAGCGCAGCCGCAGCCTTTCAGCGTTTCGCAACGGCTGGCCACGCCGAACAGCGCATCGCGGCCGTGCGTGGACTGCGCTGGAGTCGCAGCGAAGCTGCGAGCGCCACAGCCCTCGTGCGGGCCTGCGAAGACAGCGACGCCCGCGTCGCCTGCGAAGCCGCCATCGGGCTGCGCGAGCTCGACGACGACACCAGCCTTGCCGCGCTCGCACGATGCTCGAAGCACGTCCATGCCAACGTGCGCCGCACTGCGTGGGAAGCGATGGGAGAACGCGTACAGCGCGACGCGAGCACCGTCACGAAGCTGCGCGGGCTGGGCATCGAATTGGGCGCGATGTTGGCGCTGGCTCCCAGCGAGCAATCCCCCTGGGTGCGCGGCGCCCGCGTCGAAGCCGCGCTCCGCGGCCTCGCCCACGAGCAGGGCTCGGGGGAGCGCGTCGAACGCGAGCTCGCGGAGCTGCAGCGCATCTACAGCTCGCTCTCGCGAGAGGAACGCATCGGCATTCTCCGCGGCTACAGCGCATTCGAGGCCGAGCGCGCGCTACCGGTGCTGATGGATAGCATCAAGGATCCCGACTTCGCTGTAAGTGGCGTCGCGATCGAGCTGCTCGGCAAGTTCGATCCGACGCGCGTACGCCCCGCACTGCACGCTGCGCTCGGATTCGGCGACAATGGCCTGCGGCTCGCTGCAGCGACCGTGCTGACGGAGTCTGCGACCACGGCAGACTTCGAAGCGCTTCGCCAGTGCTACGAGACCTCGCAAGGCGATGGCGCAAACGAGATCCGCTTCAACGTGCTGCGGGCG
>JBIKYW010000258.1:0-4988 GCA_044355055.1 Planctomycetota bacterium
CAGCACTGCGTGGGGATCATGGCGGCGACGGCGGCAGCGATGCAGAGGCCGCGGCTGCGCAGCTGCATCATGCGGATCGCGCCGAAGGCAACGAGCGGCCAGACGCAGAGATTGAGGATGGCGAGCAGGAGGCCGAGCGTCGAACTGCCGCTCAGCATGGCCTCGAGGAACGGCGGGAGCTCCTCGCCTCGGTCGCGCATCTGCTGCAGAACGTCCCCGAACATCGCTTTGTTGAGGGCGCTGCTCGCGAGGCCCACGAGGCTGGCCAGCTCGCCGAGCGCGGCGAGGACGATGAGCGCGATTGCGGGGGCCTTGACCTTGGACTGCACGGCGGGATCGACCATGGGGGAAGCTCCGTGGTGGGAGACGCGAGCGGGCGGAAGCGACAGGCGACGTTAGCGGCTGCGGCGCTGGGGCTGCAACGTGCTCATGCTTCGCCGAAGGCGGAGCGGACGTCGGCGCGGTTGAGGGCGACGATGGCCCAGATGCCGAAGGGCAGGCCGAGGCAGCAGCAGGCGCTGCACGGCAGGCAGGCGGCGATGGCGGCGGCGATGCAGGCCGAGTGGTGGCGTTGGCGCAGCATCTGGAAGCCGCCCCACGCGACGAAGCCGGAGAGCGCGAGGAAGACGAGTCCCATCACGAGCTGCAGCACGAACTGGGTTCCGAAGAGGAGCCCACCGCTCAGCGGCAGCGAGTCGAAGGAGGCTGTGTCCATGCCCTGAGCGGCGAGGAAGTCGAGCATCGCCTCCTGCAGCGGATTGCCGAGCAGCTCGTTCACGATGCTGCCGAGCTGCAGCAGCACGCCGAGGATGCCGGTGACGATCAGGCCCACGGCGGGCGCGTGCAGCCGCCCGCTCGCTGTCGTGTTCGTGTCGCTCATCGCGACAAGGTTACAGATAGCCGAGGCCCGCGAGCGCGCCGAGCGCGTTCGAGTCGCCAGCCTTCTCGGCCGCGACCTTGATCGCGTCGCCCATCTTCTTGATGTCCGCGTCCTGCGGGCGGCTCTTCAGACCGGCGTCGAGCACCGCGATGGCCTCTGCGAACTTGCCCTTCGCGGTCAACTTGGTCATCACGTTGCGCCAGTCCTTCGAGTCGACGCCCTCGCCCGCGCTCTGGGCGTAGGCGAGGAACTCGCTCTGGGCGCGCGCGGCGTCGAGCTGGATCAGCGCCTCGACCTGCCCCATCTTCGCCTTCTTGTAGGACGGATCCGTCGGGGCCAGCGCGGCGAGCGCGGCCTCGAAGCTCGTCTGCGCCGCGCGCCAGTCGCTCTTGCCGAGCGCGGTCGAGCCCGACTGCACGTTGTCGGCCGGGGTCGCGGCGCCGCCGCAGGAGCCGAGGGTGGGGGCGAGGAGCATGAGACCGAGGGCGAGGGTGAGGCGCTTCATGGCGGACCGAATCGTACCCCGCGGGGCGAGGGCTTCAGGCTGGCGCGACTTGGTTCGAGGAGGTGGGCAAAGGCTTCCGCAGCGGCTCCGCTGCTGCCCGAGCTCGTCCGCGCCGGACATCTCGGGCAGGTGCTCGTGCCTAAGATCATTTCCGACAGTTATTTACGTCGAAACGTCGCGCCGCGATCCCGCTCCGATGCTCCGATCGCACCCCGATCACACTCCGATCGGAGTACGTTTCTTCGGCCCGCCGAAGCCACCTTCGTCGTGCCGCGCCTCAACCCAGCCGCCTCCAACCTCCGACTGCCGAGCCGTGCGCGAGACCAAGGTCACCGTCAAGATCCCCCGACCCCTGTACCGCAAGGTCCAGCAGGTCGTCGACGGCTCGGGCTTCAGCTCGCCGACGGAGTTCATCGTCTACGTGCTCCGCGACGTGCTCGGCGAGCACGGCGGGCGCGCGGCGAAGGACACCTTCAGCGAAGCCGAGCTCGCCGACATCAAGCGCAAGCTCAAGAACTTGGGCTACCTCTGAGAGCACTCGCTCCCCGCTCCTCCGCAAGGAACCACCACGATGGGACTGTTCGACTTCCTGAAGAAGAAGCCCGCCACGCCGCCGCCGTCGGGGCCGCGCCCGATGCCGCGTCCGCTCGGCGCCGGTGCACCGCATCCGCAGCCGCAGGCGGAGAACAACTTCATCGTGATCACGCTCGACAGCTGCCGCTACGACTCGTTCATGCGCGCGGCGCCGAAGATCATCCCCAAGCTCTCCGGCGGCAAGGTCGAGAAGCGCTACAGCTACGCGAGCTGGACTGCGCCCTCGCACTACAACCTGCTCACGGGTCTCCTGCCACACACGACGCCGCCGAACGTGTACGCGTCGGAGTACTACAAGGAAGACTTCTTCAACTACAACGCGCGCCTCGGCGCGAAGGGCGTGGACTTCGCGAAAATGGTCCCTGCGCTGTGGTTCCCGGGATTTTTGCGCAACACGCTCGGCTACCGCACGAATGCGCGCGTCTCGCTGCCGGTGCTCAACCCGAAGACGGGCATCAACCGCGACTTCGACAGCTTCCAGCTGATGGACAAGCACAACGACATGGCGTCGATGCTGCCCACGCTCACGTTCACGACGGAGCGGCCGAGCTTCTACATGCTCAACGTCGGCGAGACGCACTATCCCTACGCGAAGCCCGACGAAGACAGCTCGATGTGGCCGCGCATCTCGGGCGTGAACGGCGTGTTCAAGAAGATGGGCGAGGCGGTCGACGCGCAGGGCAACCTCGTCAAGGACGACACGGCGTTCTTCGACGACGACAAGATGCGCCAATTGCACGAGCGGCAGGTCGACACCGTGCGCTACCTCGATGCGGTGTTCGAGCAGCTCTACGACCTGTGCCCGAAGAACACGCACATCGTCGTCACCGCCGACCACGGCGAGCTGTTCGGCGAGGCCGGATACTTTGGCCACGGGCCGATCATGCACGACAAGTGCTTCGAAGTGCCGTACCTCGAAGGCAAGATCCGCTGAGCGCGAGGCGAACGCGATGAGCACACACGACAAGGGCTGCATCCTCTGGTTCACCGGCCTCTCCGGTGCGGGCAAGTCGACGTTGGCGGAGTTCGTCGCGCCGCTCTTGCGCGAGCTCGGCAAGAAGGTCGAAGTGCTCGACGGCGACGAGGTGCGCGAGAACCTCTCGAAGGGCCTCGGCTTCTCGAAGGAAGACCGCGACACCAACGTGCGCCGCATCGGCTTCGTGGCCAACCTGCTCGCGCGCAACGGCGTGGTTTCCATTTCGGCGGCGATCTCGCCCTACCGCGCGATTCGCGACGAGATCCGCTCGAAGTGCCAAGCGCCCTTCGTCGAGATCCACGTCGCGGCGCCGCTCGCCACCGTCGAGGAGCGCGACACGAAGGGCCTCTACGCCAAGGCGCGCGCGGGAGTGCTCAAGCAGTTCACCGGCGTCAGCGATCCCTACGAAGAGCCCCTGCACCCCGAAGTCACGCTGCACACCGAGCGCGAATCCATCGAAGAATCCGCAGCCCAAGTGCTCCTCTACCTCGAGTCGCAGGGCCTGATCCCCAAGGGCTCCGCCGCCAAGGCACGCGGCTGACGCTGCGCGAATGGAGCGCGGATCGGAGACTGCACCGCTGGGCGGCGCGGCTTCGTGAGCGAGCCTCGAAGTCGCGCGTAGGCGTGCTGGATGCGCCCGGAGCACAGGGCTCGACTTGTCGCGCGCGTCGCACTAGCGTGCGGCCGAGCATGATCCATCGGCTCTCGCGCAGCTACACGAGCATCGAAGGCGCTCCGACCTTGGAGCGCGTCGACGACGAGATCTTTCGACTCTCGTACTTCGCGCGCTGCATGGACTGCTCGTTCTGCCACGACGCTTGCTGCTCCTACGGCGTCGACGTCGACGAGCCCAACGTCGCGCGCATCCTCGCGCACCGCGAGGCGCTCGAGGCACGGCTCGGGATCCCCGCGAGCGAGTGGTTCGAGCCCGAGCGCGCTCGCGACGCCGACTTCCCCGGGGGCCACTTCACGCGCACGCGCGTGCGAGACGGCAAGTGCGTCTTCTTCCGCCGCTCCGGCCGTGGCTGCGAGCTGCACGCCTTCAGTCTCGAGAACGGCCTCGCGTACCAGTCGCTCAAGCCGTTCGTCTCCTCGCTCTTCCCGCTCACCTTCGACGCCGGCCTCCTGCGCGCCTCCTCCGAGGCCCGCGACCGCACCCTCGTCTGCACGACACCGGGCACGGCCTTGGTCGACGGAGTCCGCTCCGACCTCGCCCACTACTTCGGGGCGGCCCTCGTGGCCGAGCTCGACCACCTCCGTGCGACCTCCGGGCCGCTGAGCTTGGGGACGGAGTCGACGGGGCGGGGTGGCTAGAATCTGGGTCCGTCCGGTGCCCCCGGCGGGCCTTGGGGCTAGGGACGGGGGCGGGGCTACAGCCTCGGTGGGGGGTGGACGATAGTCCCGACCCGCGCCGGGTCGATGGGGCTCCGAGGCGGCAGAACGACGTGAAGCAGAGCTGGTCAACGCTGGTGCGGATGGTGCGCAGGGGCGCGCTCGGGGCTTTCGTGGTCGCGGGGGTGGCCGGGACGGCGCAGGCGGCGGCGTTGGCGTACATCGGGCCGGGGGCGGGGATTGCGGCGGCGGGGTCGGTGATGGTGCTCGCGGGCACGTTCTTGCTCGCGATCGGGATCGTGCTGTTGTGGCCGCTGAAGGCGCTCGTGCGCCTCGCGACGCCGGGCAAGCACGGGCCGCAAAAGTTCAAGCGCGTGGTCGTGATCGGCTTCGATGGCATGGATCCGGGCCTCGCGCAGCAGTACATGGCCGAGGGGCGCATGCCGGTGCTGAAGAAGCTCGCCGAGTCGGGCTGCTTCTATCCGCTGGAGACCGCGTGCCCGTCGATCTCGCCGGTGGCGTGGTCGACCTACGCGACGGGCGTCGATGCGTCGCGTCACAACATCTACGACTTCCTCACGCGCGACCCGTGCAACTACATGCCGATGCTGTCGAGCGCGGAGACGATGACGCTGCCCAAGACGCTCAATCTGGGCTTTGCGAAGTTGCCGTTCGGCACCGAGGCGGTGCAGCGCTCGCTG
>JBIKYW010000260.1:0-4977 GCA_044355055.1 Planctomycetota bacterium
GTCGGCGAGCGCGAGTGCTCGGTGCAGCGCAACCACCAGAAGCTCGTCGAGGAGAGCCCGAGCCCCGTGATCGACGCCGCGACGCGCGAGCACATCGGCGCGATCGCGGTGCGCGCGGCGCGCTCGATCGGCTACGTCGGCGCGGGGACGGTCGAGTTCCTGCGCGCCGACGACGGCTCGATCTACTTCATGGAGATGAACACGCGCCTGCAGGTCGAGCACGGCGTCAGCGAGCTCACCAGCGGGCTCGACCTCGTCAAGCTGCAGCTGCACGTCGCCGCCAACGGCCGCTTGCCGCTCGCGCAAAGTGGCATCCAGCTCGCCGGCAGCGCGATCGAGGTGCGCATCAACGCCGAGGACCCCGCGCAGAACTTCCGGCCTTCGCCCGGGACCCTCGCGGCCTTCGAGTTCCCGCGCGAGCTCGGTCCGGGCACGATCCGCGTCGACACGCACATGCAGGCCGGCGACTCGGTGTCGCCGCACTACGACTCGCTGATCGCGAAGGTGATCGCGCACGCGCCGACGCGCGAGGAGGCGATCGAGACCTTGCTGCGCTGCCTGCGCAAGGCGCGCGTCGAGGGCGTGGCGACGACGCTGCCGCTGCACCTCGCCGTGCTCGACTCGCAGGCCTTCCGCCGCGGCGAGTACGACACGCGCTCGATCCCCGGCTGGCCCGTTCCCGCACGCTAGGAGCACCCGAACATGGCCAAGGTTCCGCTGGTTCCGATCGGTCGTCCGCGCGAGGCGTTCCTCGACAGTGCCTCGTTCGAGCGTCAGCGCGGCGCACTGCGCGAGCTCGTCGACGCGCTGGCGCAAAAGCGCGCCAAGGTCGCCGAGGGCTGGGGCGCGGAGTACGCAGCGCGCGTCCACAAGAAGGGCAAGCTCACGGCGCGCGAGCGCATCGAGCGCCTCAAAGACGAAGGCTCGCGCAGCTTCGAGGTGCTGACCTTCGTCAACCACGGCCGCAAGTTCGGCAAGCTCGAGTCGCCGGCCGCGGGCGTCGTCACCGCCTACGTGCGCGTCGCCGGCCGCTGGACGATGGTGATCGCCAACGACAACACGGTCGCGTCGGGCTCGTGGTGGCCGCTCTCGCCCGAGAAGATCGAGCGCGCGCAGCAGATGGCGCTGCGCTTGCGGCTGCCGGTCATCTACCTCGTCGACTGCAGCGGGCTCTATCTCCCGGAGCAATCGGCGACTTTCCCCGGTCGCACGGGCGCGGGGCACATCTTCAAGATGAACAGCCTCCTGTCCGCGGCGGGCGTGCCGCAGATCGCGGGCGTGTTCGGCGACTGCATCGCGGGTGGCGGCTACATGCCGATCATCTCGGATCGCGTGTACATGACCGAGCAGGCGTACATGGTGATCGCGGGCGCGGCGCTCATCAAAGGCGCGAAGAGCCTGCATCTCTCCAGCCTCGACATCGGCGGGCCCGAGGTGCACGTGCACCAATCCGCGTGCGCCGACGTGCGCGTGCCGGACGACGAGACGGCGATCGCGATGATCCGCAGTGAGATCGAGCGTCTGCCGTCGAGCGGTGCGGCGTATTACCGACACGGCGCGGAGCCCGCGCTGCCGCAGCAGCCGAGCGCCGAGCTTTCCGGGATCTTCCCGCAGGACCACCGCCGCACCTACGACGCCGACGAGGT
The DNA here is from genome assembly GCA_044355055.1 of Planctomycetota bacterium. Classification (GTDB taxonomy): domain Bacteria; phylum Planctomycetota; class UBA1135; order UBA1135; genus F1-120-MAGs118. The sequence goes on from JBIKYW010000260.1 coordinate 1,647, forward strand.
GCTCGCGCGGCTCGTCGACCGCTCGCTGTTCTGGGAGTTCTGCCCCGAGCGCGGCCGCGAGATGGTGGTCGGAGTCGGACGCGTCAACGGGCTCTACATGGGCTTCGTCGCAAACCGCCAAGGCGTGATCGACGACCCCGAGCACAAGGGCAAGAAGAAGCCCTGCGGCATCCTCTACAAGGAGGGCATCGCGAAGCTCGCCGCCTTCAGCCGCGCGTGCAACGACGATGGCATCCCGCTCGTGTGGCTGCAGGACATCTCGGGCTTCGACATCGGCGTCGAGGCCGAGCGCCTCGGCCTCTTGGGCTACGGCTCGAGCCTGATCTACTCGAACAGCACGAACAGCGTGCCGATGTTCACGGTACTCCTGCGCAAGGCATCGGGCGCGGGCTACTACGCGCTCGCGGGTCTCCCCTACGAGCCGGTGGTGCAGCTCTCGACCGTGCTCGCACGCCAGAGCGTGATGGAAGGCCGCACGCTCGCGATCGCCGCGTACAACACCAAGCTCGACGACAACTTCGAGATCCTCACGCAGGATCCCAAGGAGCGCGCAGAGATCGAGGCCGGCATGCGCGACACCGAGGCGCGCATCGAGGGCGACATGTCGCCCTACAAGTCGGCTGCGCAGATGGACACCGACGAGCTCGTGAGCCCCGAGGAGCTGCGCGCATGGCTGGAGCTGTTCGCAGAGGCGAGCTACCAGTCGACGGGCTACCGCCGCGTGAAGAACCCGCGCATCTGGTCGCTGCACGACGCGGCGGCGCTGTGGGAGGCGCGCGGATGAGCCGCGAAATCCTGTACCTGCGTGTGCGCACGGAAGGCGAGCACGTCGCGCTCGAGTCGCCGTCCGTCGGCTTGTTCACCGAGGCTGCGGCGGCTGGGATCGCCCTCGTCGCCGAAGCGAAGGCCGGAGTCTTGACCACGCTGGGTCGCGCCTACGAGCTGCGCGTGCCCGAAGGTGTCGCGGGGCTCGTCGATGGAGTGCTGCACGAGCGCGTGCAGGCTCCGGTCGGCTTCGGCACGGCGCTGTACCGCCTGCGTCCCCTCGCGGGCGCGCTGTCCGACAGCGCGGATGCGAAGTCGAAGTCCCCGTCGGACGGAGCGCTCGTCTTCCGCGCGCCGTCGGCGGGCCGCTTCTGGCATCGCTCGGCTCCCGGCGAGCCCGCGCTCGTGTCGGTCGGCGACGTGCTCGAAGCGGGACGTGCCGTGGGCCTCATCGAGGTGATGAAGACCTTCACGCTGGTTCACTACCAGCCCGCGGGCGGACTCCCGCCGCGCGCGCGCGTCGTGCGCATCGTGCCCACCGACGGCGCCGAGATCGCCGAGAAGGCGCCGCTGCTCGAGCTCGCGCCCGCCTAGCCCGCTCCGCTCACTCGCGCAGGAACACGTAGGCGCCCTTGGTGGAGCCCCAGACCTGCACCCCGTTCGCGTCGAAGCCACGGTCCCACGATGTGAGCGCCTGCGCGGTCACGCTCACCTCGCTCGTGGCATAGCTCGCGCCCTGCAGCTTCGAGGCGCAATCACTCGCGTTCGTCGCTCCGCGCCAGCCGTCTCCGTCGGGTCGCAGGAACACGGTGCAGCCCGCACGCGGGCTGAGCGACTCCGGCGCGAGGGACGCGAATCGGCTCGTGTCGCGCCATGCACCCGCCATGTCGAGCGCGTTGCCCGGCAGCTCGAAGACCTGACTCTCGACGCTGTCGCCGACGCCCGCGCGCACGCAGTACACGCGCTGTCGATAGGGTCGCTCGACGTTCGCCGCCATCGCCTGCTCGATGTAGAGCCAGCAGCCGTCCGTGCGGTCGGGCCAGATGCGCACCATCTGGAGTCGCACATCGCGAAACTCCGGATCCGCGAGCGACTGCGCGTGGCTGGAGTAGGTACCGGCCATCAGCTCGCCGACCGCGACGGCGCGCTCGAGCGGCGAGGGCGCGCGAGGCGCGGCGCTGCGGCACGCGGCGAATGCGAACGGGACGAGGAGCGAGGCCGTGAGCGTTCCTAGGTGCACGTTGGGAAATCCTCCGCGGCGCAGGGTAGCGCTGGCCGACGGCGATGGGCCGATATTCGTTCAAATCGTTCAGTCAGCCTCCAATCCGTCCAGGCGGGGTTGAAAGCCGCCCGCAGGCGGACGATTCTCCGCGCCATGAACCAGCGCATTCTCATCGTGGGCGGGACGGGCTTCGTCGGTACGCGGCTGCGGCAGATGATCGTCGACCGCGGCGGCAAGGTCGTCGTGGCGACGCGCAATCCCTCCGCTCAACCGGTGATGGCCGGCGTCGAATACGCCGCGATGCCCGCCGACCTCTCGGGCTTCGACGCGGTCGTCAACCTCGCTGGCGAGCCGCTGTTCGGCCGTCGCTGGAACGACGCGGTCAAGGCGGAGATCCGCCGCAGTCGCGTCGAGGGCACGCGCAAGCTCGTCGACGCGCTCAAGGCGAGCGCGCAGCGCCCCAAGGTGCTCGTCAACGCATCCGCGATCGGCATCTACGGCGACCAAGGAGAGCGCCTCTTGCCGGAGTCGGCCAAGTCCAGCGTCGACTACCTCGCCGAGGTCTGCACCGCGTGGGAGAGCGAGGCCGAACGCGCGAGCGAGCTCGGCGTGCGCGTGGTCAAGCTGCGCATCGGAGTCGTGCTCGGCGCTGGCGGCGCGCTCAAGCAGATGCTGCCTCCGTTCAAGCTCGGCCTCGGCGGGCCGATCGGCTCGGGCGCGCACTGGATGAGCTGGATCCACATCGACGACCTGTGCGGGATGATCCTCCACGCGCTGCGCGACGAGACGGTCAGCGGCGCCGTCAACGGGGTCGCCCCGGGTGCCTGCACGAACAAGGACTTCAGCAAGGCGCTCGGCCGCGCGCTCTCGCGTCCCGCGTTCTTCCCCGTTCCGCCGTTCATGCTGAAGTTGATGTTCGGCGAGGTCGCGACCGTGCTCACGGCGAGCCAACGCTGCGTCCCCGAGCGCGCGCTCAAGTCCGGCTACGCGTTCAAGTACGCGGACATCGACGGCGCGCTGCGCGCCATCCTGAGCTAGTCAGCCGCGCGGGACGCGATAGAGGTCGAAGCGCTCGCCGTCGACGACGCACGGCAGGTGCAGCGGCGTGTCCTGCGGGGACACGACGAGCTCGAAGTCGTACTGCTGCGCGAGCTCGGTCCAACGCGCGACGCTGCGCTCTCGCCACACCCGCGTCCAGTGCGGATTCTTGAGCGTCAGGCGCCCCCCACCCGAGATCGCGCGCACCGCAGCCTCGTTCGCGTAGTCCACCTCGAAGAAGTCGAGGATGAGCGGGCCGATCGCGGAGCCGAGCTCCGGCATGTAGGTCAGCATCCACAAGGTCTC
>JBIKYW010000261.1:0-4975 GCA_044355055.1 Planctomycetota bacterium
TGCCCACTGGGATCCATCGTACCCGCGCTCATTTCCTTGAGGTCGGCGTTGCCCATGATCCACGCGGGAATGCCGAGCAAGCCGCAGCAGATGAGCGACAGGATGCCGAGAATGAGGACGAGGGTTCCGCGATGGGCCTTCATGGGTAGCTCCGAGTGCGAGTTGAGACTGTTGGGTATCCTACGGCTAAAGCCCGAGACATTCGACGTTTCCGGAATCGAGCGAGAATTCGGCGAATCGTGCGCTCAGCGCGACCCCGGCCGCGCCCGCTCGTCGAGCTCCGCCAAGCTGAAGCGGACGCTGACGATGTACGGCTTCTCCCCCTGTGTCCACGTCCCGTAGCTGGTCGCCACGAAGGTGCCGTCTGGGAGCAACTCCAATCCCGCGTAGCCACAGTCCCACTCGTTGAGATTGTCCATCAGACGCACGCGATAGGCACCTGCGCCGCCGCTCGCGATGTCCTCGTAGCGGCCGACCCATGCCACCCAGTCGCCGCGCGTGACGCTGTCCTTCGCCATGTCGCGGAAAGTGACGACGAGTCTCCCGTCGAGGGCAAAGGCTGCGACGTGCCGGTCGCCGGTGAGCGCGGCATCGACTTCGCGAGGCGTGCTCCACGTACGTGCCTCATCGTCGCTCGTCATGAACTGCGACTGCGTGCGGCGTCGATTCTCGCGCAGGAGCATCAGCAGCTGCTTTCCATCCGGCGAGCGCACGGCGCCCGGCTCGCACAGATGCACCTCGCTGCCGCTCCACGGGCTCGTCGCAGGACTCCACGTGAGTCCGAGATCGCGCGAGATGCTCTGCAGCAGCGTGAACGTGCCCGTGGCCTTGCCGCCCTGTGCGAGGAAGCGTCCATCGTCGTGGAAAAGTGCCGCGAGCGAGCCATCCGCGAGACGTACCACCGACGACATCACGACGATACCGCCGAAATCCCCGATGGATTCGAGCTCCGTCCACGACTGTCCGCCGTCGTCCGAGCGCGAGCAGCGCGCCGGATAGAGGCCCGAGAAGAGCAGGACGCGCTCGCCGCCGTCGGGCTTCACGAAGCGATGCAGCGTCGGCGTCTCCAAGCTCGTCGCGAAGCTCGCGGGAACCGCCTGCGGCCTGCTCCAAGTGCGCCCACCGTCTTCGCTGCGCACGAAGCGAATCGCGCCGCGGCCGTGACCTTCCGGATACGCGCACAAGATCGTGCGTCCGTCGCCCAAGAGCGCCGTGGTGGGGTGCCCGAGGTACTTGCCCGGCTCGCGATCGACGACCACCTGCCGCGCAGATTCCGCGGCCAGATCGATCTGTCGGAGCTCGGTGAGTGCGAGGAGCAGCGCTGCGATCATGTCGACTTTGTAGCGTGCGGGCTCGCTACAGTCTCGCCATGAGACGCTACGGAATGGTGATCCGGCTGCAGCCCGACAAGGTCGATGAGTACGTTCGCTTGCACGCTGCGGTGTGGCCGTCGGTGCTCGCGCGCATCCGTGACTGCAACCTGCGCAATTACTCGATCTTCCTGCAGCGCCTCGACGACGGCCGCGACTACCTGTTCGCCTACTTCGAGTATTCCGGTTCCGACTTCGCCGTCGACATGGCCCGCATGGCCGCGGATCCCGAGACCCAGCGCTGGTGGAAGCTCACGGAGCCCTGTCAGGAGCCGCTCGGAGCGCGTGCACCGGGCGAGTGGTGGACCTCGATGCGCGAGGTGTTCCACCATGCTTGAGCTGCTCTGCCTCGCGCCGCTCCCGCAGGTCGCGGCAATGCCGCACTCGCCCGCTCTTCTCGTACTGGAGGCGCCGATCGCGCGCTGGGACGAGGCGCTGCCGCTTGGCAACGGCGCGCTCGGCGTGCTCGTGTGGGGCGAGGATCGCACGCTGCGCTTCTCGCTCGATCGCGGAGACCTTTGGGACGAACGCACGCCCGCGACGCTACAGCGCGAGGACTGGAATTACGCGACGATGAAGCAGCTCGTCGCAAGCGGTCCGCAGGAAAAATTGCACGAGCTCTTCGACGTTCCCTACGACACGGTTCCTTATCCGACGAAGCTCCCCGTCGGTCGCCTGGAGCTCGAGTTCCCCGAAGGAGTGACCGCGCAGCGATTCTCGCTCGACCTCGTGCGCGCGGAAGCGACGGTCGAGCTCGTCGGTGCGCGGGTTCGGGCGCACGCGAGCGCGACGGGCAACGTCGTCGCGATCCGTGTCGACGGTGCGCGGCCGCAGGTGAAGCTCCAGTCATCGAAGGCCGTCGTGCAGCTCGGATACCCAGAGGCGAGCGAAGGCTCTGAGGGAAACGTCCGCTGGTTCGTGCAGCGAGCCGCGGAAGGCATGAGCTATTCGGTTGCCATCGCAGAGCGCGCCGATGACGCGGGGACGACCTTTCTCGTCGCAGTGGAGCGGAACGACGCGGAGCCCAAGGATGTGCGTTGGGTGCGAAGGGCGCTCGATCAGGCGCTCTCGTCCTCGTACGAGGAGCTCCGTACGCAGCAGCACGACGTCTGGTGGACAAGTCACTGGAGCGCGTCGAGCGTGAGCGTGCCCGACGCAGCAGTTCAGCGTCAGTACGACCTCGTGCGCTATCTCTACGGCGCGGGGTCGCGCGTCGATCGTCTCGGACGCGGCGGCGCGCCAATCGCGCTGCAGGGTCTTTGGACGGCCGACTCCGGCGGCTTGCCGCCTTGGAAGGGCGACTATCACAACGATCTCAACACGCAGACGACCTACATCGCCCAGCTGCCGATGGGTCACGGCGATGCGGGACTGTGCTTCCTGCAGCACCTCGCCGTCCTGCGTCCGCGCTTCGAAGAGTTTGCGCGCTCGTTCTACGCGGTCGATGGCCTCGTCGTGCCCGGAGTGATGACGCTCGGCGGCCGCGCGATGGGGGGCTGGGGGCAGTATTCACTCTCTCCGACGAACACTGCGTGGCTCGCACATCTCTTCGACGAGCACTGGCGTTCCACGCTCGATTCCGAGTTTCTGGAGCACACGGCCTACCCTTGGTGCAGCGCCGCCGGTCGAGCGCTCGCGGCGCTGCTCGTTCCCGACGAGAAGGGCGCGTGGCGTCTGCCGCTCTCGTCGAGCCCGGAGATCTTCGACAACTCGCGCCAGAGCTGGCTGCCGCCAAACTCCAACTACGATCAAGCGCTCCTGCGCTGGCTCTTCGCGGCGCTCGCCGAGCAAGCCTCGGCCTTGGGCCTTGCGGCGGATCGCGAGCAGTGGAGCGCGCAGCTCGCTCGACTTGAGCCGCTCGACGTCGATCCTACGAGCGGCGCGCTCACCATCGCGCGCGGAATCCCATACAAGGAATCGCACCGTCACTTCTCGCACGCTCTCGCGCTGTATCCGCTCGGTTTGATCCACGCCGAAGGCAGCGAAGCCGAACGCAAGATTCTCGATGCAACGCTCGCGCAGCTCGAAGCGCGCGGAACGGACTGGTGGACCGGCTACAGCTTCTCGTGGTTCGCGTGCATGCTCGCGCGTGCGGGGCGAGCGGAGCCCGCGCTCGACTACCTCGGGAAGTATCTCGCTTTCACGGGACGCAACGGCTTCCACCTGAATGGCGATCAGTCGGGCAAGGGCTACTCGAAGTTCACCTATCGCCCTTTCACACTCGAAGGCAACATGCTCGCCGCGCAAGCCGTGCACGAAATGCTGTTGCAGAGCTGGGGCGGTGTCGTGCGGGTCTTTCCGGCGACGAGCGAGCGTTGGAAGAATGTCGAGCTCCGCGACCTCCGTGCAGAAGGTGCACTGCGAGTTTCCGCAGTTCGCAAGGAGGGCCGCACGCGGAGCGTGCGGATACTCTCCGAGAAAGGCGGCCTGCTGCGTTTACGCGATCCGTTCGCGGGAGCGAACTTCCGCAGCGAAGGTCCGGCGCTCGAACGGCGCGGTTCGGAGCTCGTCGGCTCTCTCAAGCCGGGGGAGCTCGTCGAGCTCGCGCTCGCGGAGTGATTCGCGGCAGACGCGGTGTCGGTCCGCGTCGAGCGCTAGGAAAACTCGAACGCTCGCAGGGAAAGCGAACCGTAGGCCGCGCTCGCGTGCAGCGTAGTGCCCTTGGCGCCATCCCCAGCGGCTCCGAGCGCGACGAGCAGGGGCAGGTAGTGATCCTCGGTCGGATGGTTGCGCGCGGCGTCGGGGGCGAGCTTGCGATAGTCGATCAGCGACGTCGCGTCACCCGCGCGCGCCTTCTCATCGAGCCACGTGTCGAACGCGGCGGCCCACTTCGGCAGCGAATCGCCGGGGCCCAGTTCACCCAAGTTGTGCGTCGCGCCACCGCTGCCGATCACGAGCACGCCGCGCTTGCGCAGCGCGGAGAGGGCGAGGCCGACGCGATGGTGGTGTTCCGCTGACTTCGCGGGCTGCAGCGAGAGCTGCGTCACGGGGATCGCCGCCTTTTCCCAAGCCAACTTGAGCGGCACCCAAGCGCCATGGTCGAGGCCGCGCGCCTCGCGCTTCACCGTGTGATGTCCGTCGGCGAGCGTGTCGGCAAGCTCCGTCGCGAGCTCACGCGCCCCCGGCGCGTCATAGCGCACTTGGTAGAGCTCTTCTTCGAAGCCCATGAAGTCGTGGATCGTTTTCGGCTTCTCGGAGACATCCACCGTGACTTCGCGCGTCAACCAGTGCGCCGACACGACCACGATGGCCCGCGGCTCGTAGCGCGAGCCCAGCGCAGTGAGAAAGCGTCGGACGGGTAGATCGCTGAGAACGAGGTTCGGGGCGCCATGCGACACAAACAGCGTCGGCAAGGGCTTGGTGTCGGACTTCGCGGTCACGTCTTGCTCCTGCGCCGCGAGCGCAGTTGCGGCCGCGAGCGCTGCGGCTCCCTTCAACGTATCTCGTCGATCGATCATGCCATGCAGTTTACGCGCTACTTCGATGCGAGCGCGTCCGGAAGCCACTTGGGAAGTCGCTCGACCGACTTGCGTGCTTTGTCGCTCGTCGGCACGCCCCAGACTTGAAAGAAAGGCCCGAGGTTCTTGCCCGTGGCCTCCGAGAGC
>JBIKYW010000262.1:0-4963 GCA_044355055.1 Planctomycetota bacterium
GTAGGCCGCGACCGCCGAGAAGAGCGGCGTGCCCCAAGGCAGCAGGACATCCCAGGTGTAGCCCGCGGGGACGATGATCGTGTCCGCGTTGCTCGGGGGCACTTCGGTGAAGCCGAGCAGGCCGCTCGGGGTCGAGCTCGTCGCGCTCGCGGCGGCGTTCGCCTTGCGCGAGAGGAGCGAGCCGCCGAGGAACTGTGCCGCGGCGATGCCGAGCGCGCCACCGAGCACGCTGCGGCGATCCGCGCGCTTTTCGATGAGGTCGGAGAGCCAAGGGTTGGAAGAGGGATTCGATCCGTTCGGGTTCTCGTCGAGCATGGGTGTGTTCCAGCGATGCGGTCTTGGGACCGCGAACCTTCGTGAGGGGACTTGAAGTCGTTCGCGAGCGGGTGTGCGCGCGACGCAGCGCAGTGGAGGTCGCGTGCGCAAAGGCGAGAACTCGTTCGCTTTCAAGCGTGCATGAAGTCCTCGACGACACACTCGTGAGCTCCTTTTTGCGGCCTTGTCGGTCGACGCGGCACGGAGCTCGCTTCATCATGGAACGCGTGAAGCAAGACCCTTGGAATTCGGCCGTGGCGCGCGGCGCGTGGCTCGCGCTTCTCATGCTCTTCACGCCTTCGTGTGCGACGCTTGATCGAGCGGGTCGAGCGCGCACGTTCGTGGTGCGACTGCGGCCGGGGCAGGAGCTGAAGACGGAGCTCATGGCGCTCGCGCGCGAGCAAGGCCTCGAGGCCGCGAGTGTCACGAGCGCTGTCGGCAGCCTGACCGACGTGGCACTGCGACTCGCCAACAAGGACGAGACGACGCGTTGGCAGGGACACTTCGAGGTGGTCTCACTCTCGGGCTACCTCTCTGCCGGAGAGTTCCATCTCCACATGGCCGTCTCCGACGGCGAGGGTCGCACGACCGGCGGACACGTGATGGAAGGCAACCGCGTCTACACCACGCTGGTGGTCTCGATCGAAGAGCACCTCGACCTGCGCTACCGCCGCGCCTTCGACCCTGCGTCGGGCTACGACGAGCTCGTGATCGAGCGCCGCTAGTCGCGCCGCGCGCGGGCGGCCTCGCCCTCACTCGGTTCCGTCGAACCGGATGGGGTGCGCGGCGTGCTCGCCCGTATTGTTGTAGTTGATCGTGATCTCCTCGCCGGCGCGGATGTCGCGCAGCGCGACGTAGTCGATCGCTAGCAAGTCTTCGCGGAACTCGAACTCCGCGTTGGGCTCGTACGAGTGGTTGTAGAGCGAGCCATAGCCCAAGACGATGGCGCCCAAGCTGTCATCTTCGCCCCACTCGAAGTAGTAGCGCGCGAGTCGCGTGGTGCGGATGGCCTCGAGCTCGGCTGCGTTCAGGACGATCACAGGGGCGCGCTCGATGCGCTCGCCGCGCGCGATCGACCGAGTCGCGGCCATGCCACGACCTCGCCCCGGCACCGAGATGATGCACACGGCGGAGGGACTCGTAGCGAGGACATCATGGGGGAAAGGCGCAGTCGGATGCATGGCGGGCGAAAAGTGTGCTGCGGACTCGGGCGCTTGACTAGGGCTCGGCCTGCGCAGCGCCCGAACGTTCACGCGTCGAGAGCGAAGGCGCGCGGCGGCGGCGCTTCGAGTGCGAGGCGGGTGGGCTGGGTCGGGTGGGGGAGTTCGAGGCGCAGGGCGTGGAGGAGCATGCGGCGGGCGCGGGTGCCGTAGCGCTCGTCGCCGACGACGGGGTGGCCGAGCCAAGCGAGGTGTGCGCGGATTTGGTGGCGGCGGCCGGTGTCGAGCTCGACCTCCAGCAGGCTGTGGGCGCCGCGCGTCTCCAGGGTGCGGTAGTGCGTGCGAGCCTCGCGCGCGCCCTCCCGCGCACCGACGCGCACGAAGAGGCTGCCGTCCTCCCAGAGCGGCTGGTCGATCGTGCCCGCGGCGGGCTCTGGAGCGCCGACGACCCACGCGAGGTACACCTTGCGCGCTTCGTCCCAGCGCGCCTGCACGATGTCTTGGATGTCGCGGTCGCGCGCGAACAGCAGCACGCCGGAGGTCTCTCGGTCGAGGCGATGCACCGGCCACAGGCGGGCGGGGCGTCCAGGGCGACCGTAGTGCTCCTTCAGCTGTGCGAGGGCGGTGCGCTCGCGCTCGCTGTCGGTCGGGACCGACAGCAGCCCCGCGGGCTTGTGGACCGCGACCAGCCACTCGTCCTCATGGAGGATGGTGAGCCCCGCAGGGCCGCTCGGGGACTTCGCCTCACGCGCGCCGACCTCGACGACATCCCCTGGGGCGAGCAGGTCGTTGCGCCGGACCACCTTGCCGTTCACGCTCACGGCTCCTGCCTTGACGCGCTGCTCCAGCGTCGAGCGCTTCCAGCCGGGCAGCGCCTCGCGCAGAAACTCGACGAGCCTCGCAGCTCGCTCCACTCGCAGACCTTGGCTCATCGTGGGACCGAAGCCACCATCTTCGCACGCGCGGGTCCCGACGCTACCATCCTCGCGATGAACGCTGACCGCGGGACTTTCACCGCAGCCCTGATCGACGCCACCCGCCGGGCTTGGGCCGCCGCTTCCGTGGCCCGTCTGCGCGAGCGGGTTCCGACGGGCGCGTCCACTCTCGGCTCCGTCGGCGGACGGGACGCCGCGCTCCACTTCGAAGGCCTCTTGGAGCATCTCTCCGTCGCGCTCCACTTCGCGGCCCCCGAGCTGTTCTACGAGCACGTCCGCTGGCTCTCGGCCGCCTTCGCGGGCCGCGGAATCTCGCTCGACATCCTGCGGACGACTCTGGAGTGCACTCGGGACGAGCTCGCGGGGCGACTGCCGGGCGACTCGCTCGCCGAGGTCTCGCCCCTCTTCGCCGAGGCCCTGCGGCTCGTGCGCGAGCCCGAGCCGCTGCCCGATGCGGGGCTCGACGGGACCGACCCGCTCACCGCCCTCGCCCGCGACTACCTGCTCGCGGCGCTCGAAGGGCGCCGAAAGGACGCGCTGGACCTCGTGCTCGCGGCGGCCGACCGCGGCACGCCGATCTCCTCGCTCCAGCGCGACGTAGTTGGACGCGTGCAGGTCGAGGTCGGTCGCATGTGGCACCGCGGCGACATGTCCGTGGTCGAAGAGCACCTCGTGTCGCGCCTCTCCGAGCAGGTGCTCGCGTGCCTCAACCCGCGCATGCCCCGCGTGCCTCGACTCGGTCGGCGCGTGCTCGTCACGGGTGCCAGCGGCGACCTCCACGACATCGGCCTGCGCATGGTCGCGGACGAGTTCGAGATGGCTGGCTGGGATCCGATCTTTCTCGGCGCCAGCGCGCCGGCGGACGAGGCAGCTCGCGCGGCGCTCGACTTCGGCGTCGATCTGGTCGCACTCGGCGCGAAGCTCTCGATTCACCTCCGGCCCGCGGCCGCGATGATCTCGATCCTGCGTTCTGAGCCGCGCACGCGGCGCGTGCCGGTGCTCGTGGGCGGGATGCCCTTCGGGCTCGTACCTGGGCTCGCGACGCGCATCGGCGCCGACGGCTACGCGACGAACGTGGCCGAGGCCGTGGTGCTCGGCAACCAGCTCGTCGCGCGCTCGTAGTCGGAGCTCTGCGCAGTGCGGCGTATCGGTCCGCGCACCGGACCGTGTCGAAATGTCGGACAGGAACTTCGAGGTCGTCGGCGGACGACAGGGAGCTGTCCGAAATGGGCGCGATCACACGACGTTTTCGACGCGAGCACGAGCAGATTCGACGCGCGGCGGCCTGCCTCGACCGGTTCGCGGACCGGATCGAATCCGACGAGAGCTTCGAGCTGCGCGACGTCTGCGACCTGCTGCACTTCTGCGAGGTGTTCGTCGATGACGCGCACCAGCGCTGCGAGGAGGAGGTGCTCTTCCGCGCACTCCAGCGTCGTACACGCATGGCGGAGCGAGTCGGCGAGCTCCTGCGCGAGCACGTCGGCGAGCGCAACGCCATCGCGCAGCTTCGGCGCGGACTCGCGGCGGCCATCTGCGGCCATCGAGCCGAGTGGCTCCACCTCGCCGAGCAGCTGCGGGACTACGCGAGCGCCCAGCTGGAGCACTCGCTGAAGGAAGACGAGGTCTTGCTGCCCTTGGCCGACGACCTGCTCGACGAAGGGACGCAGGCGGAGCTCGATCGCCGGTGCACCGAACTCGAACGAGGACTCGACGTCGCGCGGCACGAACACCTGCACGCTCGGCTCGAGGAGATCGCGCGGCGCTGTGGGTCGATCCTGCCGGAGTCGCCGCTCGGCTCGGTTTGATGGCCGAGCCGAGTGCCGCGCAGTCTCAGTGGTGGTGGCCGCCGGGCCCGTGCACGTGGCCGTGCTCGAGTTCTTCCTCGGTCGCCGCGCGGACCGAGACCACGGTCACGGCGAAGTTGAGGTGCATGCCCGCGAGCGGGTGGTTTCCATCGAGCCACACGGCGTCGTCTTCGACCTTGACGACGGTCACGACCTGGACGCCCTCGGGGCCCGCGGCTTGGAACTGCATGCCGACTTCGAGCGGTGCGCCCTTGGGCATCTGCGTCTTCGGCACGCGCGCGATCTGGTTGTCGTCGCGGACGCCGTACGCGTCTTCCGGAGCGATGCGCACCTTGAGCATCGCGCCCATTCCCTTGCCTTCGAGCTCGCGCTCGAGGCCCGGAATCAGGCCGCCGACGCCGTGGATGTAGGTCAAGGGCTCGCCGCCCTCCGAGCTGTCGATGACCTCGCCCTCGTCGCTCGTCAGGGTGTACTCGATCGCGACGACGCTCTTCTCTTGGATCTTCATGTCGGGAATGCCTCGGGATGCTGCGCGGGGTTCGACCCGAGCGCGAAGGCGAGCGAGGCGAAGCCAGAACGCGGACAGTTTGGCCGCGCGCGTGCGAAATGCCAGAGCGCAGCCGCGGAAAGTCGCACGGGGGGCTCAGGAACCGCGGCGGACGAGGCGCAGGACGTCGTGGCTCGTCGTCACCGTGAGTCCGTCGAGGTCGTCGAGGCGCTCGCGCTCGCGTGCGCGAGCGAAACGGGA
>JBIKYW010000263.1:0-4948 GCA_044355055.1 Planctomycetota bacterium
CTTCCTGGGGGCCGCCGCGCAGGAACGGCACGAGCTCGACCCCGCGTCGCACGTAGAGCGCTCCGACGCCCTTGGGACCGTGCAGCTTGTGCGCGCTCACCGCGACGAAGTCCGCGCCGAGACGCTCGCAGTCGAGCGGCAGCTTGCCGCAGGCCTGCACGGCGTCGACATGGGTCGAGGCTCCGACGCGGCGCGCGTCGGCCACGAGCTCTTCCACAGCGTGGATCACGCCCGTCTCGTTGTTCGCCGCCATCACGCTGACGAGCGCGGTGCGCTCGTCGAGCTCCGTCCTCCAGCGCTCGCGGTCGATGCGGCCGTCGCCATCGACCCCGACAACCACGACCTCGAAGCCCCGCTCGCGTGCGTGCGCCAGCGGCTCGAGCACCGCGGGGTGCTCCACCGCGGTGGTCAGGATTCGGCGGCGAGCTCCGCAGTTCGCGAGCGCCGAGGCGAGGGCGGTGGCGTTGGCCTCGGTCGCGCCCGAGGTGAAGACGAGGCGCGCGGGGGAGCCCGCCCCGATGAGGCGAGCGAGGGCCGCGCGGGCCGTCGAGAGGGCGCGCGACGACTCGTCGCCGAGCGAGTGCAGGCTCGACGGGTTGCCGTAGTGCTCGGCGTGGAACGGCCACATGGCCGCCAGCACTTCCGGTGCCGCGGCAGTGGTCGCGTTGTTGTCGAAGTACAGGCGGGTAGCCACGGCCGCATCCTATGTGGGCCGGGAGCGCTCGGACTAGAAGAGGGCGCTCAGCTTGGGCGGCAGGGCGTCGCCCGTGAGCCCGCAGGGATCGCAGAAATTGTTGGCCGGGCTCGGCAGGTGCGGACAGCCCGCGCAGTCCGTGAGCTTGCGGTTGGCGAGCGCGATGCGCGCGCGCTGGGCCTCGATCATGCGGATGCGCTCTTGGAGCAGGCGGTCCTGCTCGCTCAGCGCGCGGCGGATGTTGGCGAGGAACATCTCGCGGTCGGCGCCGTGCTCGCGGTTCGACATCAGCTCGCGGATCCGGTCGAGGTGCAGGCCGAGGCTCTGCAGGTCGCGGATCATGTTGAGGCGGTTCAGATCCGACTGGCGGTAGTAGCGGAAGCCGCCTTGGCTGCGGTGGGCCGGGATCAGGAGGCCCATCTCCTCGTAGTAGCGCAGGGTGCGCAGGTTGGTGTCGGCGATGCGTGCGAAGTCGCCGATCTTGAGCAGGTCCGGTCCTGCGGGCGTGTCGTCGCGTTCGATCATGGGCGTGTGAAGAAGCGGAAAAGAGGAGCGTAGGGGGCAAGTATCGGCCGCGCCGCGCGGCAAACTCAACTCTTCCGTGATAGTACAATTTCGCGTGCCGCCGGGACCTCCCCCGGCGCAAAAGCCGCCTGAATCGGCCCTAGCGATGCGCCGGGCCCACCCGGGTAGCCCTGAGGCTTGATTTTCGGGGCCACCTGAACGAATCCTGACCTGAGTCGGGCGCCGTCCTAGCGCCCTTCCACCCCAAGACCACGACACCGCGATGCTCTTCGACCCCCTGTACCTGCTGCTGACTCTCCCCGCCTTGGCCTTCAGCCTGTGGGCGCAGTGGAAGGTCAAGTCCACCTTCACCAAGTTCCAGCGCGTCGGCGTTACCTCCCGTATGAGCGGTGCCGAAGCCGCCGCCGCGGTGCTGCGCATGAGCGGGCTCCCCGACCTCAAGATCGAGCGCCATCAGGGGTTCCTGTCGGACCACTACGATCCGACCTCGCGCACGCTGCGCCTCTCGCCGGACGTGTACGACGGTGCCTCGGTCTCCGCCGTCGCCGTCGCGGCCCACGAAGCGGGGCACGCGCTCCAGCACGCCGCGAACTACGGCCCGCTGACGCTGCGCTCCAAGCTCGTGCCCGCCGTGCAGTTCGGCTCGGTGCTGTGGTACTTCCCGTTCCTCTTGGGCTCGATCTTCAACATGACCGGCCTGATGTGGGTCGGCATCATCGCCTTCTCGGCGATCGTGTTGTTCCAGCTCGTGACCCTGCCCACCGAGTTCGACGCGTCGAGCCGCGCGCGCTCGGTGCTGCTCGCCTCGGGCATCGTCACCTCGAAGGCCGAGGAAGACGGGGTCGCCAAGGTGCTCAACGCGGCGGCGATGACCTACGTCGCGGCGCTGGTGGCTTCGCTGATGCAACTCCTCTACATGATCCTGCGCGCGCAGAGCTCGCGCGACTGAGCGCGCGGCGAGCGCACGTTCGCTCGAACACCGCGGGGCCGGAGGATCGCAGGATCCACCGGCTCCGCTCGCTTTCAGGCACCCGAGCGCGGCGCTACTCTCGGTCGCCTCGCACGAGAGCACCACGGAGCGCCGCGCTATGGGAAACATCGTCCTCGACTACACGCACGCGATGGCCGACGTCGTCGGCTCGACCCACGGAATCACGGCGGCGGAGCTCGATGGGCTCGCGGGCGCATCCAAGAGCGCCCTCGCGGCGGTGCAGGCGCGCCGCACGAAGGACCTGCGCTGGCTCGACCTGCCCTACCAGTCCGCGGTCCACGAGCAGGTGCTCGACTACGCCGACCGCATGGCGGGCCGCTGCGAGAACGTCGTGGTGTGCGGCATCGGCGGCTCGGCGCTCGGCACGATCGCGCTGCAGCAGGCGCTGAACTCGCCGTACCACAACCTCGGCGCGAGCGGCCGCTACCCGCGGCTCTTCGTGCTCGACAACATCGACCCCGACCTCGTCGGCGAGTTCCTCGACCAGTTCGATCCGGCGCACTGCCTGTTCAACGTGATCTCGAAGTCGGGCACCACCGCCGAGACCACCTCGCAGTTCCTGATCTTCCAGCGCGCTCTGATCGAGCGCCTCGGCCGCGAAGCGCACGTTCCGCACCTGTGCGTCACGACCGACGAGTCGAAGGGCGTGATGCGCGACATCGTGCGCCGCGAGGGCTACGAGTCCTTCGTCGTGCCCGAGGGCGTCGGCGGCCGCTTCAGCGTGCTCTCGCCGGTCGGACTCGTGCCGCTCGCGCTCGCGGGCATCGACATCAAGGGCGTGCTCAAGGGCGCGGCGGACATGGACGAGCGCTGCAAGGCGGAGGACCTGCGCGCGAACCCTGCGCAGCTGTACGCCGCGCTGCAGTGGCTGATGCAGTCGAAGAAGCACAAGCCCATGAGCGTGACCTTCTCCTACAGCCAGCGCCTCGCGCTGCTCGCGGACTGGTACGCGCAGCTGCTCGCCGAGTCGATCGGCAAGCGCAAGGACCGCAAGGGGCGCGACGTGTTCGCCGGACCGACGCCGATACGTGCGCTCGGCGTCACCGATCAGCACAGCCAGATGCAGCTCTACACCGAGGGGCCGCACGACAAGTGGTTCACGCTGCTCTCCGTCGACAAGAGCGATCACGTGGTCACGATCCCCGCGGCCTACGCGGACCTCGAGGCCGTGAGCTACCTCGGCGAGCGCACCCTGAACGAGCTGTTCGCGGCCGAGCGCGACGGAGCCCGCGTCGCGCTGACCGCCGCGCAGCGTCCGAGCGTGACCGTGAACTTCCCCAAGGTCGACCCGCACTCCGTCGGTCAGTACCTGCAGTTGATGGAGATCGCCGTCGCGCTGTGCGGCGAGCACTACGACGTCGACGCCTTCGATCAGCCGGGCGTCGAGGCCGGCAAGATCGCAGCCTACGCGCTGATGGGCCGCACGGGCTTCGAGGCCAAGAAGGCCGAGATCGAGTCGGCGGCGCCCAAGCAGCAACTGCGCGTCTGAGCACGGTCGGCCGAGGCATTTTCGGCCCCAACTCGTGCGGCGAGTTCAGCCCTACCGCGGGCGGCGGGTTCAGCCCTACCGCGGGCGGCGGGGCGCGCAGTTGTTCTCGAGCGTGTTCAAGCCCTTGAGGCCGAGCATCTCGCGCGTCGCGAGCAGCTTCTTCACGTACTCGGGGCTCAAGGGCTTCGCTTGGCCCACCGAGTGAGCGAGGTAGAGGATGCGCGCGGTGTGCTCGACCATGTCGAGCTTCTTGTAGGCGTCGAGCAGGTTGGTGCCGAGCGTCACCGAGCCGTGGTGCGTCATCACGAGCGTGTCGGAGCAGCGCACGATGTTGCGGATCGATGCGGCGAGCTCCGGCGTCCCGGGCGTGCCGAAGTCCGCCGTCGGAATGCCCCCGATCGTGACCACGATCTCGGGGATGAACGGCGCCTGCATGTCGATACCCGCGATCGTCATCGCGACCGCGTGCGGCGGGTGTGCGTGCACGACGGCCTTGATCTCGGGGCGCTCCTCGTAGCACGCGATGTGGATGCCGCGCTCGCTCGACGCGCCCGGTCCGCCGTCGGTGACCTTGCCCTGCATGTCGATGTGCGCGACCTGCTGCGGCTCCAAGAAGCCCTTCATCGCGCCGGCGGGCGTGATCAGGATCGTGCCGTCGGACATGCGCGCCGAGATGTTTCCGTCGGCGCCCACGATGTAGTTGCGCGAGTAGCACAGCTTGCCGATCTCGCAGATCGAGCGGCGCAGGCGCGCCTCTTCCTCGCTCCAGCCCTTCTGACGCGCGAGCAGCTCCAACGTGTCGCTCACGGCTTGCCTCCGCGGCGGCGATGGTCGTACACGAGTCCCTGCGCGCTCTCGACGTAGTCGACGACGCCGACCACGAGCGTCTTCACGGGCGCCTTGGGGTCGCCGAGGATCTGCCGTCCGCCGTTGCCTTCGTCGAGCACGAGCACGCGGTCGCCCACGCCCGCTTGAACGGTGTCGACTGCGATGCGCGTCTTCGCCGTGGGGGAGCCGTCGGGCTTCACAGGGCGCACGATGAGGAGCTTGCGCCCATCGAGTGCGTGAATCTGCACCGGCGACACCACAGTTCCGACGACCTCGGCGAGGAACATCAGCGCGTGCCTCCGATGCGCACGCCGTTGGCGACGGCCTGCTCGACGAAACCGATGATCGCAGCGTCGACCGGAACGAAGCTCTTGGGGCAGGCGAGCGCGGCTTCGCGGCCGTCGATGAAGTGCACGAGGTC
>JBIKYW010000264.1:0-4946 GCA_044355055.1 Planctomycetota bacterium
GCCGATTGGTGGAGTCCGAGTCTCAAGGGAAGTGCTTTCGAGCGTAGGGCGAGTATAGACGCCGATCGGGCGCAGGTCTCAGCGCGCGGGAGAGAGCTGGACGGAGAGAGCCGGGAGCGCCCCGTCGGCCGAAAGAACTTCCCGAGGCTCGCCAACGACCCGCGCCGTCGCGCGCGCCTGCGCGCGATCGAGCAGCTCCAGCGCTCCGAGGTTGGCCTCCGCGCGCGAGAGCGTCTCGCCGACGCCGCCCGAGGCGCGCCACGCACGCGCGACGAACACGCCGTCGTGAACGACGCCCTCGAGCGCAAACCCCGTCAGCACACGTCGCAACTGCGGCTGCGGGATCCACGCCTCCTGCGCGATCTCGAGCGCATAGTCCGCGAGCACGGAGCGCTCGCTCACCGCGAGCACCCGCAGCCATCCGCCCTGCGAGGCCGGTCCACGCACCACGAGCTCGCCGTGTCGGACAACGAGCTCGTGCGTGCGCGCGCGCTCCGCGAGCGCCGCGCGTGCGAGCTGCTCGACTTCGGCACACGCGTCGGCCTCGGCGACCGGCAGCAGCAGGAGCCCCGGCATCCACGTGGGAGAGGGCGAGCTACTCCGAGACAACGACGAGAGCTTGGAGCGCTTTCCGACGCGCAGAAGCCCCTCGGCCCCTTGGGCCAGCGTCGAAGTCGCCAGCGCCGGTCGGTGCTGCAGGGGCTCGGATTCCTCGTCGAGCAGACCGTCGGTCTCGGGCTCCGGCATCGGCCACTCGGAGACCGGCGACTCGAGCAGCGCGACGTCGAAACCGCGCCAGCGCGCGGGGGCCGCCGGGTCGGGCTGGGTCGTCGCTTGCACGAGCACGACGCCGTCCAGAGCCCCGCGTCCCGCCACGCTCAGGGCGAGCCAGCCGCCACTCGGGATCTTTCCGGAGAACGCGACTTGCACGCTGTCGACCGTAGGCTGCTGAAGGACACCGAGGTCGCTCGACTTGGGCTCGAAGCGCTGGGTCTCGCGCTCTTGCGCATGGTCGAAGAGTCCCGCGACGTGCACGGCGCGGCCGCCTTCGACGCGGCAAGCGCGCAGGTGGAGCGTGCGGCCGCTGTGCACGCGGCCGATGCGCGGCTCGGCAGCGTTCGCATCGCTCGCCACCTCGACGTCGAAGCTCGCCAAGAAGCTGCGCGTGCGGCGCACGCCGAGGTCGACGCTCGCACCCGAGCGAACGCGGGCGGTGCCGAGCTCGGGCTGCGCGCCGATCAGGGCCCGCGCGGCACCGTCGTCGAGCCAAGCGGCCGGCGCAGCGGCTTTCGGGACCCAGTAGGCGCGCAGCTCGACCTCGAGGGACTGCGAGAGCGCCTGCAGATCTGCGACGGTCGCGCGCGCGCGCTCGAGCGCGGCGGCGTCTCCGCGCACCAAGAGCGGTGGTGCCTCGCCGAAGAACCGCAGCTCACTCTCCTCTCGCGCGGCCTCGTCCGAGAGGAGTGACGCGAGGGTCCCGGGCTCCAAGCGAGCGACCGGCGGACGCGCCGCGACCTCCTGCCGATAGCCGTGCCAGTCGAGGTGGTAGCCGCGCTCGAGGCGCTCGAGCGGCGTGCGATCGAGGACCGCGGGTTCGCACAGCGCCGGAAGTGCGAGGGTGCTCCATGCCTCTTGGGGGACGGGCGAGAGCGCCGCGAGCGCGAGACCGAGGGCGTGGATCAGCATCGAGGACCTCCGTGGGACGAGGATAGTCCGCCGCAACGGGCGGCACTACAGCGCTGCCCCCGTGCAACGCGCGCTCGAATGCGCTATCCCTACGCAGCATGGCGCAGGCTTGGATCGACATCACGGACGCGCAGGGAACGCGTCACCGCCACTCGCTGCGCGAGGGGGTGACGACGGTCGGTGGTCGGCGCGGCGACGTCGCGCTCGGCGAGACCGGCGGAGATCAACTGCACATCTGGGATCGTCCGCCGAAGCTGATCTTCATCGGCACGGGCGAAGCGCCGCGCGTCAACGGCGTGAGCGTCGAAGAGCGCGAGCTGCGCGCGGGGGACCTGATCGAGTGGCGCGGCGCGAAGCTGCAGTTCGACGGGCTCGCCTACGCGCAGCTCGAAGAAGTCGAGCTGCCGCCGACGCCCGCTCCGACCCCGGTCGCGCCCGCGCCCCCCGCAGATCCGGCGTGGAATCGCCTGCGCGCAGGAATCCTCGTCGAGCTCGGACTCGCCGATGCTGCTGCGGCGAAGCGTTGGCAAGACGCGATCTTGCGCAGCGAGTTCGAGCCGGAGTCCTGCGCGCGCGATCTGCTCGCGAACAGCACCGTTCCCGCGGGCGATCCGCGCATCCTCGAGCGCGCGACGCGCCTGCAGCGCGACTTGATCATGAGTCCCGTCCAGCAGGGCGTGCGCGGCTCGGTGCGGCGCGCGCAGCGCAGCGCGAGCAACTGGCTCGCCGCGATCGTCACCCAAATCCTCGTCCTCGCCGTCTTCGTGTTGCTCTTCGGCGTCGCGCTGTTCGTCGTGCGCGTGCGCTGGGAGTGGAGCGTCGACGCCTATCTCGATCGACTCGCCGCGACGATCCGCGGCGAATAGCCCCTCTAGTTCCGCCGAGCCCGCCATGACCGACTTCCGCGCCGCGCAGTTCCAAGACGGTGACCCCGGACTCTTCTCGCTGTCGCAGATCCAGCACCTGATGCGCATCGAGTTCGGGCGCGCGCAGCGCTATCGCTATCCGCTCTCGGTGCTCGTGATCGCGATCGATCGTCTCGGTCACCTGCGCGACGTGTATGGCTACGAGTCGAAGGAAGCGGTGGTCGACGAAGTGGGGCGCGTGCTTCAAGGTCTCGCCCGCAGCTGCGACTTCCTCGGGCGCCTCGCCGACGACCGCCTGATGGCGGTGGTGCCCCACACACCCGCCGCCGGGCTCAAGGTGCTCGCCGAGCGCGTGCGCACCGGCGTCCACGCGGTCAAGTTCGAGAGCGACGGCAAGCGCGTGCCGATCACGGTCTCGATCGGAGGCGCGACCATGGCCGACGGCCAGACGCTCTTCTTCGACCAGCTGGTCAGTGCGGCGGAGGCGGCCCTCGACGAGGCTTCCGCCGCCGGTGGAGATCGCTTCGCCTCGCGTGACCCCGGCCTCGGGTAGGCGCTAGGGGACCCCATGCGGATCCTGCTCGCCGAGGACGAAGTCACCATCCACATCACGCTGCGCGACGCGCTCGAGGATGCGGGGCACGAGGTGCTCCACGCGCCCGACACGGCGAGCGCGCTGGCGCTGCTCGACAGCGCGCGGCCCGACGTGGTGCTGACCGACATTCGCATGCCCGGCGAAGGCGGGATGGCCGTGCTGCGGCGTGCGATCGAGCTCGACCCGCGGCGGCCTGTGGTGCTGATGACCGGCTACGGCACGATCGACCAAGCCGTCGAGGCGATGCGCATCGGCGCCGTGAACTACGTCCAGAAGCCCTTCCGCAACGAGTCGATCGTGCAGATGGTCGGCACGTTCTCGCGCGTGCGGGACCTCGAAGCGGAGAACGCCGAGCTGCGCGCGCAGCTCTCCGCGGCAACGCCGATGCCCGACTTCGTCGGAACGTCCGATGCGATGCGCGCGGTGTTCGAACGAATTCGGACCGTGGCGCGCAACGACGCGACGGTCTTGATCGAGGGAGAGAGCGGGACCGGCAAGGAGCGCGTTGCTCAGGCGCTGCACCGCTCCTCGCCGCGCGCGGAGCGGCCCTTCGTCGCGATTTCGTGCGCGGCGCTGCCCGAGACGCTGCTCGAAGCCGAGCTCTTCGGCCACGAGCGAGGCGCCTTCACCGATGCTCGCCGCGAGAAAAAGGGGCGCTTCGAGCTCGCCGACGGCGGCACGATCTTCCTCGACGACATCGACGACATGCCGCTCGCGATGCAGGTGAAGCTCCTGCGCGTGCTGCAGGAGCGCAAGTTCGAGCGCCTCGGCGGCGAGACGACGCGCTCGCTCGACATCCGCGTCGTCGCCGCGACCAAGGTCAACCTGCGCGAGCTCGTGCGTGCGGGGAAGTTCCGCGAAGACTTGTTCTACCGCATCAATGTCGTGCCGATCGTGCTGCCGCCTCTCCGCGAGCGGCCGGGCGACGTGCCGCTGCTCGTCGCGCACATGCTCGAGCGCCACGGCGGCGGCCGCACCTTCCGCGTGAGCCCCGCGACGATGACGGCACTCGAGCGCTACCCGTGGCCGGGCAACGTGCGCGAGCTCGAAAATGCGGTGCAGCGCGCGATCGCGCTGTGCGAGCCCGCGGGCGAGTCCGGCCGTGCGGAGCTCGCCCTCGGCGACCTCGTGCCGCTCGACCCCCGCTGGCGCGGCGCGACCGAAGTGGCCGACCCCGTGCGGCCCCTGCGCGAAGTCCTGAAGGAAGCCGAGCGCCGCCACATCGAGCGCGCGCTGGAAAAGACCGGCGGGCATCGCTCGCAGACCGCCGACCTGCTCGGAATCTCCCGCAAGGTCCTGTGGGAGAAGATGCGCGACCACGGAATGCTCGCGCAGGACGAAGCATCCGAGTGAGGCGTGCCGCACACCTAGAGCCGCGACGCGCTAGGCTTTGGGGGTGGACGCCGCCGTGAGCACGCGTTGGCCCGAGCTGGACATCGAGGTCGAGAGCCTCGTGATCGCGGACCTGCACCTCGACGTGGGGCCGCGTGGCGCGGAGCCGCGCGAGTTCCTCGAGTTCCTGCGGCGTGCACGCGGCGCGCCGCGGCTCATCGTGCTCGGCGATCTCTTCGATGCTTGGATCGGGCCGGCACAAGCGGAGCTCGAGCCCGCGGCCCGGATCCTCGACGCCCTCGCGGAGCTCGTCCGCACGGGGACTGCGGTCGAGGTCGTGCACGGCAACCGCGACTTCCTGCTCGACGCGAGCTTCGAGGCCCGCACGGGCGCCCGCGTCCACGCGCAGGGCCTCGTGGCGCGCTGTCAGGGCGTCCGCACCCTGCTCGTGCACGGCGACGAGCTGT
>JBIKYW010000265.1:0-4906 GCA_044355055.1 Planctomycetota bacterium
TGCGATCTCGGGCCACATCGTGCTCCGCTCGAGTGGAAGTCAGTTCTCCGCGAGCAGTCCTGCGCATCCCGAGGTGGTTCAGTTCGCCACGTTCGAGCAGCCAGGAACGCGTGCCGGTCTCGGGCAGATCGCATTCAACGAAGTGCTCGTCGATCCGCTCGCCTTCGCGGACGCCGAAGCGGAGTGGTTCGAGTTGTTGAACTTCTCCGCCAGCACGCTCAACCTCGGAGGACTCGAGTTCACCTCGGGTACGCAGTCGTTCCGAGTCGCGAGCCAGATCGTTCTCGCTTCGGGCGGACGTTTCGTCGTCGGCCTCGACGGGCGGCAGTCGCGCAACGGTGGTTACTTCCTCGGCATCGGTGCGCCATGGCAACGGTTCGGGCTCTCGAATGGCTCGGGCTCGCTTGCGATGAAGAGCTCGACGGGCACGCCGATCGAGACCTTCACATGGGGCAGCGGTGCCGTTTCCGTTTCGGCCGGTGTGAGTGCGGAGCGCATCTCTCCGGGCAGTCCGCCGCTTCCCAACAACTTCGCGCCCGCGCAATCCGCGTGGGCGGCCGGAGACCTCGGAACGCCGTGGGAAGAAAATGACAGCGGCATCGGGAACTGTCCGCCGCCCGTGCCGTACGGAACGGGGAAGCTCACGAGCAACGGAACTCTTCCGACGCTGGCGTGGTCGGGAACACCGAGCGTCGACACGAACGACTTCTCGATCACGCTCCAGAACGCGCTTCCGCTGAAGTCTACGATTCTGTTCTACGGATTCGCGCGCGACCAAAAGCCGTTCGCGGGCGGCACGCTCTGGGTGCGCACGCCGGTGAAGCGCATGGGTGTGAGCTCGACGAACAGCGCGGGCTCCGTGACCTACCCGATTCCGATCGACGCTTCGTTGGCCGGCACGGTGCGTTGCTACCAGTTCTGGTTCCGCGATCCGTTCGTGGCCGACGGGAGCAACGTGGGCCTTTCTCCCGCGCTCGAGGTTCAGTTCTGTCCGCTGCCGGGCCCGCCGGGGCCGGGCACGATCGTGATCACCGAGGTCATGAAGGATCCTGCGGCGGTTGCAGACTCGGCGGGCGAGTGGATCGAGCTCTACAACGCGAGCCCGTCGGTCGTGAACCTCGAGGGTTGGACCCTGCGCGACAACGGGGCGGAGTCGATGGTCCTCCAAAATGGCGGCAACGGCTTGTTTCTTCCGTCGGGGCGTTACTTCCTCTTGGGCTCGAATGGCGACGTCCTCACCAACGGCGGAATCTCCGTGGGTTACGACTGGGACTGGAGCCTCTTCAAGCTCGACAACGCCGACGACGAGGTCGTGCTCGTCGCGCCGGGCAACATCGAGGTGGACCGCATCGAGTACGACAACGGGTTCCTCTGGCCCGATGTGACGGGTTCCTCGCTCTCGCTCCGATCCGGCGTGCTTTCGGCCGCGGCGAACGACAGCGGGAATGTCTGGTGTGCGGCGAGCAGCGTGATCAGCGCGACCAACGGCGATCACGGGACGCCGGGAGTTTCGAACGACACGTGCCCCTAGCTGTGGCGCGGGCGTGAAGTGGCCCGTGCGGGCGGGTTAGGATTTCGCCATGCGCCTCCTCGCGTTCCTCTCGGCATCGCTGTTGCTCGCCGCGTGCGGCGACGAACCCGCTCCGGTCCCTTCTCCCGCGGCCAGCACGGCGCCGCGCGGACCCGTGCAAAAGACCCGCTTCTACGACGAGACCCGGACGCAGAAGGCTGAGCAGGGCAGCGAGGTCGACGGACTGCGGCAGGGGCTTTGGCGCGAGTGGTATGCGGAAGGGCCGCTGCAGGCCGAGGGCGCGTACAAGGATGGTCTGAAGGACGGTCCGTGGAAGCTCTACTGGCCCGACGGCTCGATCAAGGGCGAGCTTTCCTTCGCTGCGGGCAAGCGTGTCGGCACGAGCGCGTTCCGCCACCAGAATGGGCGGCTCTTCACCGAGGGCGAGTTCGAGGGCGACAAGGAGACTGGCCTTTGGGTTTGCTTCTACCCGAGCGGCGACAAGCTCGACGAAGGCCGCTACGAAGCGGGTCTGCGCAGCGGGCGCTGGACGGAGTGGCACGACGGAGGCCAGAAGGCGCGCGAGGGCGAGTTCGTCGCGGGCAAGGAAGAGGGACGCTTCACGACTTGGCACAAGAACGGTCAGGTGCAGACCGAGGGCGAGTACCGCGCCGGCAAGTTCCAAGGCATCTGGAAGGGCTGGTACGAGGACGGCACTCCTGCCGAGGAAGCGCAGTGGGCCGACGGGCTGAAAGAAGGACCGGCGAGGGCTTGGCACAAAAACGGGCAGCTGCGCACCGAGGGCTCGCACAAGGCGGATCGTCCCGAAGGCGAGTGGGTGGCCTACTCCGACACCGGTGTGTTGCTTCAGCGCGGCACCTTCGCCGGCGGGGTCCCCGACGGTGATTGGGTAGAAAACTACCCCGACGGACGCGTTCGCAAGCAGGGTCGTTACGCCGCCGGCAAGAAGCAGGGCATTTGGAAGGCCTACCACGAGAATGGTGCGCCGCAGAGTGAAGGCGCCTACGTGGACGACCTCGCGAGCGGTGACTGGAAGCACTGGAATGCCGATGGCAGCATCGACGAGGAGCGCACCGGCAACTATCAGGCGGGTGTGCGTCAGTAGCTCGCGCAGCGGCGGCGTTGGATCCAGCTCGCGCGGATTCGAGGCTCAGTGCGCCACACGGACGGACAGTCCGGTGGCCGATGCGATGCGTCCGCCGAGTGCGTCGAGCGCTTCGGCAGGTAGCGCGCGCAGCTCGGGTCCCTCCGGCTGGTGCGAGGCCCTCGCGTAGCCGTAGAGCAGGACGCCTCGCAGCTCGGCGCCGCGCTTGGCGGCGGTGAGCAGCAACTGAAGGTAGGCACGTTCCTCGTCGCCGTCGAGCGACGGACCGTGGTAGTCGAGCGCCATCGTCTGAACGAAGGTCGGAACGATGCGCGCGCAGGCGACGAGCGACTCCAGCACGCGCTCCTCGTCCATGCGGGTGTCGTTCATCGCGCGGCGCGCCTCGTTCGTGGCCGCGTCGAGCTTGAACCAAGCCTCGCCACCGATCGCCGCGAGCTTGCGCAGCGCGGACTGAACACGGGGCAGGAGCGCGAGGGATCCATTGGTGATCAAGATGACGCGGAGCCGTCCGAGGAGACCTCGTGCGGCGAGCACGCGCTCGACGATGCCGAGGACTTCCTCGAGTTGCTCGCTCGACGTTGGCTCGCCGTTGCCCGAGAGCGCGATGTCGTTGAGGCGCCGCGAGCCTTCGGGTACGTGGCGCTCCATCCACTCGGCCGTCGTGGCGAGGTCGAGCATGGAACCGAGCTCGCGTTCGAGCAGCGCGAGGTCGAGTTCCGGCGCCGCACCGCGAACGAGCCCGGGCACTTGGCAATAGACGCAGCGCCAGTTGCAGGCGTTGTTCGGGTTCAGGTTGATCCCGATCGACACGCCTTGAGCGCGCCGCGAGACGACCGGGTACACATAGCGCAGCCCCGCCTTGTCGCGGTCGTGGTCTCCAGTCGTGAGCTTCAAGGCGCGGCGCCGCGGCTCACTTGAGGCCGAAGGCGTCCTTGGCGAACTTCGAGTTGCGCAGCGGCGCGAACTCCGGGTCTTCCGCTAGCTCGCCGAGCCGCTTGAGCGAGATCGGAGCTCGGTTCAAAAGGTCGGCGGCATCTTTGAGCTTGCCCTTGCGCACGTAGCAGCGCGCGAGCTTCTCCGAGACCTCGTCCTGCGGCAGCGTGGGGTCGTCCTTGCCGACGGACAGCGACTGTCGATAGTCGCGGATGGCTTCATCGTCGTCGCCCAGACGCGCATACATGTCGCCGCGCCGGACGTAGGCGTCGGCCCAGCGCTCGTTCTTCGACACGAGCTCGTCGTAGTCCTTGAGGAGCTCTTTGCGCGTGCTCTTGTCGCCGAGGCGAGCCAAGAGCACCTGCGCCGACTCTTTGAGCTGGCGGTCGCTCGAGGTGACGAGGGGTTCCATCGCCTTCTTGAACTCCAAGTTGAGCGAGGGACTGAGCTGGGCGATCCCATCGACGAGGGCGACGCGCGTCGAGAGCTGGAGCGAGCCGGACTGCGCCAGTCGAACGAACGACAGGGCGTCGGAAGCGTCGGCGCTCTCTCGCACGGCGTGGAAGTACTTCAGCAGGGCCTGCGCGTGGCGCGGAGCTGAGCCGGGCTGATTCAGCAGCTTGCGGACGGCGTCGAGCGCACCAGCGGCGCGCTGATCCGCGAGACCGTCGAGCGCCATGCCGATCAACGAGTCGTCACCGCTTCCGAGGAGCTGCGTGAGCAGAGCGTCGTTCTCGGGCCCTCCGAAGGCGAGCAGCGCGCGGAGGGCCGCCTGCTTGGTCGTACCGTCGGCAGCGCGGAACACGGCCTCGATCTCGGGGCGAACGCGCGCGACCTCGCGGGTCGTAGCGAGGGCACGCAGCGCGTTGCGCCGTCCATCGGGGGTTCCGCCGCGCAGAACTTCCAAGAGCTCCGAGGTGACGGCCGTCGTGTCCATCCGCGACAGCGCGGTCGCGAACTGGAGCGCGCGCAGCCGCTCCTTATCGGTGCCGGGCGAGCCAGGGTCGATCTGCCGGACCAAGAGGGGCGTTGCCTCCTCTCCGAGGGCGACCAGTCGCTCGATCTTGGCAGCGAGCTCGCGCGGAGCAGGACCGGCTTCGATCTCCTTGGCGAGCGCGTCGACATCGCCCGCGAGACGCTTCTGGGACTCGGCGCGCGCCGCGCGGGCACGCTCGAGCAGGTCTTCGATGGCCTGACGGCCGACTTGGCTCTGCGAAATCGGCGGGACGGCGCCCAGCCCAAGCGCGGCGGCCATGATCAAGGTCCACATGGAAGCATCCTAGCCTTCCCGCGGCTCGAGTTTCCTCTCCCGTGGGTGCGTCAACTTGCCTTGCGCC
>JBIKYW010000266.1:0-4898 GCA_044355055.1 Planctomycetota bacterium
TTCGACAACGGCCGCTGCCGCCGCCCGGTGCTCGGCTCGTCGAACCGTCCGCTCAAGTCGCTGACGGACATGATCAAGGGCAAGCAGGGTCGCTTCCGCGAAAACCTGCTCGGCAAGCGCGTCGACTACTCGGCTCGTTCGGTCATCGTCGTCGGTCCCGAGCTGCGCCTGCACCAGTGCGGTCTGCCCAAGAAGGTCGCGCTCGAGCTGTTCCAGCCGTTCATCATTCGTCGCCTCAAGGAGCTGCAGCTCGCCGACACGATCAAGTCGGCGAAGAAGATGCTCGAGCGCCGCGACGAGGAGGTCTGGGACATCCTCGAGGAGGTCATCCGCGACCACCCGGTGCTCCTGAACCGCGCACCGACGCTGCACCGCATGGGTATCCAGGCCTTCGAGCCGGTGCTCATCGAGGGCAACGCGATCCGTCTGCACCCGCTCGTCTGCGGCGGCTTCAACGCCGACTTCGACGGCGACCAGATGGCCGTTCACCTGCCGCTGTCCTTCGAGGCGCAGATCGAGGCGTCGACCCTGATGTTGGCGACGAACAACGTGTTCTCGCCCGCCAACGGCGCGCCGATCATCTCGCCCTCTCAGGACATGGTGCTCGGCATCTACTACCTGATGAAGGCTCCCGCGGACCTCGACCGCAGCCAGATCGCGCGCTTTGGCAGCCTGAACGAGCTGTTCCTCGCGTGGGGGCACGGCGCGATCCGCACCCACAAGCCCATCGCGCTGCGCATGGAGTCGGGACGCCGGATCAAGCTCAGCCCCAAGGGCCCCGAGGTCGAGGTCGGCGACGACGGCCGCGGGCCGAGCGACCCGAAGAACGCCAAGTCGGAGCGCTTGCTTCCGATCACCACGATCGGCCGCGTGATCTTCAACGACATCCTTCCCCCGGGGATGCCGTTCTACAACTACGAGCTCGACAAGAAGGGCATTCAGGCGCTCATCAGCGACTGTCACCGGCTGCTCGGCCGCGACGCGACGCTGCGCCTGCTCGACGACCTCAAGGACTTGGGCTTCAAGGCGAGCACCCGCGCGGGTCTTTCGTTCGGCAAGGATGACATCCGCATCCCCAACACGAAGCAGCGCGTCCTCAACGACACCCAGAAGGAAATCGACAAGGTCGAGAAGTCCTTCCAGAAGGGCGTCATCACCGAGGGCGAGCGCTACCTCAAGATCATCGACCTGTGGACACACGCCCGCGAGAAGGTGGGTGAGGACCTGATGCAGGTGCTCCGCGAGGACCACCGCTCGGATCAGGTCTACGTCAACCCGATCTACTGCATGGTGTCCTCGGGCGCGCGTGGCTCGATCGACCAGGTCCGCCAGCTCGGCGGGATGCGCGGTCTGATGGCCAAGCCCTCGGGCAAGATCATCGAAACGCCGATCAAGGCGAACTTCCGCGAAGGCCTGAAGGTGCTCGAGTACTTCAGCTCGACCCACGGCGCGCGCAAGGGTCTGGCCGACACGGCGCTCAAGACCGCCGACGCCGGTTACCTCACCCGCAAGCTCACGGACGTGGCCCAGAACGTCGTGATCACCACGGAGGACTGCGGCACGCTGCAGGGGACGACCAAGGGCGTCGTCTACAAGGGCGAGAAGGTCGTCGTGACCCTCGCTCAGGCGATCCGCGGCCGTGTCTCGCTCACGAGGATCATGGACGTCGTCAAGGACGAGGTCGTGGTCCGCGAAGGCGAGGTCATCACCGAAGACGTCGCGCTGCGCATCGAGTCGCTCGGCTACGAGAAGGTCGGCGTGCGCTCGCCGCTGACCTGCGAGTCGGGCTTCGGCGTGTGCTCGAAGTGCTACGGCATGGACCTCTCGCGTGGTGCGCTCGCGGAGCGCGGCCTCGCGATCGGCATCATCGCCGCGCAGTCGATCGGCGAGCCCGGCACGCAGCTCACCATGCGTACGTTCCACATCGGTGGCACGGCGAGCCGCGCGATCGAGTCGTCGGAGACGAAGGCCAAGCGCGCCGGCAAGATCGCCTTCTCCAACCTGAAGGTGGTCAAGAACTCGGCGGGCGCTTACGTGGCGCTCAACCGCAACGGCGAGATGCGCCTGCTCGACGCACGCAACAAGGAGATCGACCGCTACGCGGTGCCGACGGGCTCGACGATCTTCGTGAGCGACGAGCAAGAGGTGAAGCCCGGCGACTCGCTCTGCAAGTGGGACCCGCACCACGTGCCGATCCTGTCGGAGTTCAAGGGCAAGGTCCGCTATGAGGACCTGATCGACGGCAAGACGTTGCGCATCGAGCGCGACGCCCGCCGTGGCACGGTCCGCAAGCAGGTCATCGAGCACAAGGGCGATCTGCACCCGCAGATCGTGCTCGAAGACTCCTCCGGCAACCCGCTGGCGCTCTACCCGATCCCGGAGCGCGCCTATCTCGAGGTCGAGGAAGGCGCGATGGTCGGCCCCGGCGAGCTGCTCGCCAAGACGGCCCGCGACATCCAAGGCACGCAGGACATCACCGGCGGTCTGCCGCGCGTCACCGAGCTCTTCGAGGCGCGGCGCCCGAAGGATCCGGCGGTCGTGTCGGAGATCGACGGCGTGGTCGAGCTCGGCGAGAAGAAGCGCGGCAAGCGCACGATCCTCGTCAAGGCGCTCGGCGCCAAGAACGAGGTCCTCGAGGAGCGCGAGCACTCGGTTCCGCAGACCAAGCACCTGCGCGTCCACAAGGGCGACGAGGTGCGCGCCGGCGAGGCGCTGGTCGACGGCCCGCTCGACCCGCACGACATCCTCTCCATCACCGGTGAGGAAGAAGTGCAGGCCTACCTGCTGCGCGAGATCCAGAGCGTCTATCGCTCGCAGGGTGTGACGATCGACGACAAGCACATCGAGATCATCGTCAGCCAGATGATGCGCAAGGTGTCGGTCAAGGACCCCGGCGACAGCGAGTTCCTCCCCGGAGCCGTGGTCGATCGCTTCCGCTTCCGTCGCGAGAACGAGAAGCTCAAGAAGGAGCGCAAGAAGCCCGCCACGGGCGAGACGCTGCTCCTTGGCATCACCAAGGCCTCGCTGTCTTCGGAGTCGTTCATCTCCGCCGCGAGCTTCCAAGAGACCACCAAGGTCCTCACGGAGGCCGCCATCGCGGGCAAGCGCGACAACCTCGTCGGTCTCAAGGAAAACGTGATCCTCGGGCACCTCGTGCCGACGGGCACGGGCTTCCGCGACCACAGCCGCACGCGCGTGAAGAAGAACATCGACTTCGGCGAGCTCGGCAACGCGAACCAGTACGACGCGCGACTGGGGGACTCGGACCTCGAGTCGCTCGTGTCGGGCCTCGACCCGCTGGCCGTGGATCCCAGCCTGCTCCTCTCGGGCGACGGCGCCGCCGCGCGCACCGACGAGGACGAGGAGACGCTCGGCGCTGCGGGGATTCCGCTGCCCGCCGGCGAAGCGGACGAGGACAGCAAGCCGGATCCGCTCGCGGAGTCCAGCGACTCGGACGAGGACGAGGACGACATCGAGGGCGACTTCGATGGCGACGCCGAGGGTGGCGAGGACGACTTCTAGGCCTCCCCGCAGCCCACATCCGACCTGTTTCACCCGTCGGCCGCCCCTCGCGCAGGGGGGCGGCCCGACCGGGGGCCGCGCGAGAGCGAGGTCGAGGCTTGACCTCGACCGTGGTCCCCGTAAGATGCTCGCCCCTATTTCTGACGGTTACCTATGCCGACGATCAATCAACTGGTTCGCAAGCCCCGCGTGGTCCAGAAGCGACGCACCAAGTCGCCCGTGCTGGATGCCTGCCCCCAAAAGCGTGGGGTCTGCCTGCAGGTCAAGACCATGACCCCGAAGAAGCCGAACTCGGCGCTGCGCAAGATCGCGCGCGTCCGGCTCTCGAACGGCAAGGAAGTGACCGTGTACATCCCGGGCGAAGGCCACAACCTGCAGGAGCACTCGGTGGTGCTGATCCGCGGCGGCCGCGTGCGCGACCTCCCCGGTGTGCGCTACCACATCGTGCGCGGCACGCTCGACGCCTCGGGTGTCGAAGGTCGCCACAAGAGCCGCTCGAAGTACGGCACCAAGCGCCCCAAGAAGTAGCGCCGCAGTCCCGCCACCCCGAGCCCCACTAGAGTCCAAGGAACACGCTGATGCCGCGCAACTACAAGTCCACCGAGGCCCTCCTCTCGCCCGATCCGAAGTTCGGGTCGATGCTCGCCACGAAGGTGATCAACAAGATCATGCTCGACGGCAAGAAGTCGACGGCCCAAGCCATCTTCTACGAGGCCCTCGACCTCGCGCAGAAGAAGCTCCCCGACGTGCAGGACCAGACCGAGATCTTCACCCGCGCGATCGACAACATTCGTCCCGCGGTCGAAGTGCGCTCCAAGCGCGTCGGTGGCGCCAACTACCAAGTGCCGCGCGAAGTGCGCCGCAATCGCCAGCAGTCGCTCGCCATCCGCTGGCTGATCGACAACGCCCGCTCGAAGAAGGGCAAGCGCATGGCGATCCGCCTCTCCGAGGAGCTCGTCGACGCCTTCAACGGCACCGGCGCCTCGGTGCAGTGGAAGGAACAGGTCCACAAGATGGCCGAGGCGAACAAGGCCTACAGCCACTACGCCCATTGATCGCAAGGGGCGCTCCGCGCGCCCTGCGTCCGACCTCCCTCGGACTCCGTGCACTCGGCCCCGCTCGGCGTCCTCGCCGCCGCGGGGCCGAGGCCTTTTCCGTCCGCCCCACCGAACCTGCGTCGCGCCGAGTTCCGTCCCCGCGCTCACCCCGTGATCGACGTCCTGATCGTCCGCGATCCCCGCGAGTCTCCGGCCAAGTGCTCGCTCACGCCGCTCCGCGGCCTGCCGGGGATCCGCTTCGTGACCTATGACCCCGATCGACGCGTCGAGGCGGGCACGCGCGTGCTGCTGCACCCCGATGGCGAGCCGATCACAGAG
>JBIKYW010000018.1:0-15593 GCA_044355055.1 Planctomycetota bacterium
CCAGTCCGTCCGAGAGCATCGTCGTCTTCGGGGACGGCGGGTCACGGAAGGTAAGCCTGTCTTGTTTTGGCCCCTGCCTTGTTTCTCCTGGGGCCAAAACAAGCTCGGGAGACGCTTTGGCGTCTCCCGAGAAGGATGCCCCCGAGGGCGAGCGGAGCGAGCCCGCTGGCTGAAGGGTTACGTGACCCGCTTTGCCTCTAGCTCACGGGATGAAGGTGACTTCCAGTCCGTCCGAGAGCATCGTCGTCTTCGGGGACGGCGGGTCACGGAACCAGCACTGAAACCAAGCCTGATTTCCCGCCGCGAAGGGGTTGCCCAGCGCGGTGGGGTTCTGGCCGAGGTAGGCAAAGAAGTCGAGCGAGATCGAGCCGTCGCAGGCGTTGGCGGTGCCGTTCGTGCCGACGGTGGCCGAGCGCTGCTGCGGCGCCTTCACGCAGAGGAAGGACGTGCTGGCGCCCCAGTTGTAGTTGCCCTGTCCGCTGACGCTGTAGAAGATCAGGCCGGTCTTCTGGCCCTCGACGTTGGTGCAGTTGACGGTGAAGCCGCCGGCGCCGAGCGCGAGGCTCGGGAGGCCGGTGTAGCCCATCACCGCGTTGCAGCCGTTGGTGGTGGTGCCCGACGTGCAGTAGTTCACGATCTGAACGGCGCTCGGGCAGACCGAGTTTTGCGCGCCCGGCGTGCGGGGCTCGAGGGCGTTGGCGGCTTCGTTGAAGTCGAGGAAGTCCGCACACCAAGGCGCCGGAGCGCCGATGCCGCGGAACACGCCACCGGGCAGGAAGGCCGTCGTGCCGACGCCTTCGGGTCCGAGCTGGATCGCGCCGTCGTAGATACGGTCGGGGAAGCTCGGAGCGACTTGGTTGATGCCACCGTCGACCACGGCGCAGCTGTCGAGGATCGTCGAGAGCGTCGGGATCGTGGTGATGCCGTTGTTGTCGGGGTCGATGTCCGTGTTGACCGACGCAACCAGCGCCGCGACGTTCGCCGCCGAGCCGGCGTCGACGACGTAGAACGTGTTCGAGCCGTTCTCGAGGCGGTCCGCCGTCGAGGTCGCCGTGCCGATGTTGTAGTTGGCCGTGAACGGCGCTGCGACGTTGGTCGCCAGCGTGTTCGTGCCGAGCACGAAGAGGCCGCTCGCCGGGACCGTGTAGCCCGTCAGGTCCCACGCGCGGTCGAGGGTGCCTTCGTTGCCGCTGGCCGACCAGTCGCCTTCGACGACGAGGACCACGATGTTGTCGAGCGAGCGACCCGGAGTCGACTTCAGCTCGATGAACTCGAAGTTGTCGGTGCCGGAGTGGGAGATGTAGAGCTCGTTGAGGTAGATCTGCTGGGCGAAGGCGCCGGCCTGCGACGCAACGAGGGCGGCCGCGGTGACCAGCGAGGTCCGGAGGAGGTTCTTCATGGGGCGATTGGGGAGTCCTATGGGCCTCTGCGGGGGTGAGCCGCAGGTTCGGACGGGACGGAGAGGAGGTCAGGGCCTTCGAAGCTCCCGAGAGCCGCGAAAAGGTCCTTCCCACAGTCGAGAATACCGGATCGCGCGAAAAACGGGGGTGGCCGCTCTTCGCAGCGCGTCGAACACGGAGCGTGGGGCTTCGGGGTTGGACGGGTTGCTCGGGCGTAAGCCCATGGATGGCTTGGACTTGTGGCCCAGCCGACGGTCCGACACTCCCTCGGGGCAGTCTCCCGAGTTCACCGAAAATTCTTCCTGGGCGAGACGCCCCTTCTCGGGGCGGGGACGCAACGGCGCTGCTTGCGCGCGTCAGGAACCCGCGAGCACCTTTGCGATGCGCTTCTTGAAGAGCTCGAGCCGCAGCGCCGCGGAAGGAGAGTGGGCCACGAGCCACTCCGCGTTGGCGAAGGCCGTCGGGGACGTGTCGGTCCGCAAGCGCTCGAGGTGCGGGTGGACCTTGGCGAACAGGTACAGGCCTTCGCCCGTGTTCTCCGCGAGGAAGTCGGGATGCATGACGCCGTGGCGGGCGAACCCGTAGGCCATCTCGAAGTAGCTCGACACCTGACGCCACGCGGCGTTGTGGGGATGGTCCGGTTTCGTGAGAGCGAAGAGCTCCTCGTACGTGCGCGGGAAGAACTTGGCGATCGCGTCGCGCGACTCGCGCATCACCGGCTCGCGTCGCAGGTCGTAGAGGCGCAGCACCAGCTCCGCGTCGTGGTGGTCCGGCGCCTTCTTGGGCTTGGCGCCTTGCGCGAGGGACTTGTGGGCCTTCTTCGCGAGCTTGCTCGCGCTCTTGTCCTTGCTCTTCTTCGCGTTCTTCATGTCGTGCAGTGTAGCGGCGCGCCGCTTTGGCGCTCACTCCAGCGGCGTGAGCACGATGCCACGGAACTCGATCGCGCCGCCCTCGGACTGCAGGCAGATCGTGCCCTCGGTCTCCTCGGCCCACTGGGCTCGGTTCTGCAGCTCGCCGTTGACCTCGAGCGTGACCTCGCCACCGTTCGCGGTGATCCGATAGCGATTCCACGATCCGACGGCCACCTCGTTGCAAGGCGCGAGGCGTGCGCAGTGATCGCCGTCGGTCCGTGTCGCCTCGGTGGCGACGGGAAAACCCCCGATCACCCAGAAGTCGCCCGCATTGCGGTGCATGAGCTGCGCCTCGAGGCTGCGCGGCCAGATCGTGTCGGGTCCCGTCTTGCGCAGGAGCACGCCGGAGTTGCCCGGTGTTCCGTCAGGCGCCCAGCGCCACTCGAGCTCCAAAACGAAGTCCGTGAACTTCGTCTGCGTCTGAAGGTAGCCGAAGGGCTCGCCCTCGCAGCGCAGCACACCCTCTCGCACCGACCACACGCTCTCTCGTGCGACCGAGCTCGCGAGGTAGTGATCCCAGCCGGAGAGATCGACGCCGTTGAAG
The DNA here is from genome assembly GCA_044355055.1 of Planctomycetota bacterium. Classification (GTDB taxonomy): domain Bacteria; phylum Planctomycetota; class UBA1135; order UBA1135; genus F1-120-MAGs118. The sequence goes on from JBIKYW010000018.1 coordinate 2,856, forward strand.
AGCTTCACGGGGGCGAGCGCCTTGCGCGGAAGCGCGGGGTCATGGCGCAGGAACGCGAGCAGGTCCGCCTGATCCTGCGCGCTGAGTCCGAGCAGCACGCCGCTCGGCATGACGCTCGCGTCCTGACGACGCGCCGACTCGATCTCGCGCTCTTCGATCACGGCGCGGCGGCCGTCCGTGCGCTTGAGCACGACGACTCCGTCGCCCGGCGCTGCGGGATTGCCCGCCTGCAGAATCCCGGTGTGAACGAGCCCGTCGCGCGTCTCGACCGTCCAAGCTTGAAATCCGAGCGCGATCGCGCGACTCGGCTCGCGGAGCTCCGTCAAGAGCTCCGCGGCTCCGTACTTCGCACCGAGCCCCGAGAGCTCCGGGCCGACATCGCCGCCGCGCCCGCGGAGCGCGTGGCATTGAGAACACGCCGCGCGCTCGCCGAAGAAGAGCCGCTCTCCGCGCTTGCGATCTCCGATGAGCGCCAGCACCGCCTCGTTCGTCGGCTCGGTCTCAGTGTCCGCCGCCGGCCACTGCGCTGCCGCGAGGGCACGAATCGCCGTGTCGGAGTGCGCTTGCAGCGGCTGGCGGACCACCTGCACGAGCTCGTTCGTCAACTGCGCCGTCGCCGCGAGGTGCAGCAGCGTGTGTGCTCCATCGGAGGTGGCGAGTAGCTCGCGCGCAGCCTGTGCTCGTACATCGAGCGAGCCGGACGTATCGAGCAACGTCGCGCGTGCGCGCGCGACTGCGCTCCGGTCGGGCGCGACATCGAGCCACACCTCGAACTCGACGCTCGTCGTGGAGCCCGCGCGACGCGGCCCGTTGTCATCGGGCGAGCAGCGAGCGACGAGCTTCGTCGCGCCCTCGGGGATGCGATACACGACTTCGCTCGCCGCGTGCGTGCCGATGCCGTCGCGATACGTCACCCCGTCGACGACGAGCGGACCACCTTCGCAGCTCTTGCCGACCAGCGTGCTGCCGAAGCCGCTCGACGCGCGCAGCCACGGCACCTCGGAGAGCTTCCACTCGCCGCTCGCGCCGACGAAGCGCGCCTCGATCCAGTCCGCCCAGTCGTAGGAGATGCCGTCTCCCGCGGGAGTCACGGCGAGCAGCACGTGCCGGGCTCCGGTGAGTTCGACCTCGACATCGACGAGCTTGCTCTCACGCAACACGCCGCTCGACCAAACTTCGCGTGCGCCGTCGCGGTCGAACTAGCCGAGCTCGCGCGCCAGTCCGAAGCCGCGCCAATCGTTCGAGTCGCGATGACGCACCCACCAAGCTGCGCTCGCGCGCAGCTCCATCGGTCCCGCGAGAGCGAGCTGGAGCATGATGTCCGCGGCCTTGCGCGAGCGGGAGAACGCGAGGCCGTCGAGCGCGCGCGAGCGGCGCACGGAGAGCTTCGACTCCAGCACTTCCGTGCGCAGATCGTCGAGCGCGTTATCCGGATGCAAGCGCCACGCGAGCGCACTGCGGCGCTCGGTCCACTCGTCTTCCTTGCGTTCGCCATCGAGCAAAGCGATCGCCGCGTAGAGCTCCGCCTCGCGCCCCTCCGCGCCGATCCCGATCGCCTCGAGGTAGGCACGATCGCCGACGGGCCAAGGCTCGCACAGCGCCACGAGCAGCGGCAGTGCCTTGTCGCTCGGGACTTCGCGCAGCGCCAGCGCCAGCTCGCGCCGCAGCGCGAGCGTCGTGTCCGTGAAGACAAACTTGGAGAGCTCCGTGACGTCCGCTCCCACGCTTCGCAGCGCTCGGAAGGCGGTCACGCGCAGGTTCTCCTCAGGATGCGAGAGGTATTCGCGCACGATTCCGCGTCCGTGATCACCGAGTCGCGCGAGCAGCCACAGTGCGCGCGCGGCGTGCTGCGGCTCGGGTGCGCTCGCGACCTGCTGCAGTCGCGGCCGCGCCTCGTCCCCGAGCGCGGCGAGCGCCTCGAAGGCCTGCCAGCGCACGTTGACCGCGGGGCTCAGCAGTGCAGCCAAGCACGACTCGAGCTTCTGGAAGCTGATACGAGGGTTGATGCCGCGCGCGGAGCGGTTCGACACGCGCAAGATTCGCCCGTAGCCCTCGCGATCTGCCATCGCGTGCCCACCGACGCCGGGGTCGTACCAGTCCGCGACGTACACCGATCCATCGAGGCCGACGGCGACGTCGCTCGGACGGAAGCGCTGCGCGTCCGCATCGCCGACCTTCGGCTTCAGGAACGTGCCGTGCTCGAGCTCGATTCCAGCGCCGCGCGCGCGCGGCTTGTGCGCGTACACCACGCCCGCGCCAGCGTCGGCGTCGAGCACCCAGCCTTCGAACTCCGCAAGCTGCGAGCTCTCGTACACGGCGAGTCCAGTGGGACCGCCGTGTCCGTGCACGCAGCCACTCGGCGCGACGCCCGGATCGTCGGCGTGCCAGTGCGCCGCGAGCGTGCTCTGGCCGGGACGTCGATCCGCGCTCCAAAGCCGCGAGCCGTCCGGCGAGAAAAAACCATGATTGCCGCCTTCCATGCACCACAACGTTCGCGACGCGGGCGGACCGTCGTCGTTGTCGGTTTGAAAGACGTTGCCGAACGAGTCGAGCGCGAGCTCGTAGTTGTTGCGGAAGTTGTGCGAGTGCACGGAGAGACGGGATCCGTTGGGCAGGACGCGCAGCGCGAGTCCACCGGTCCACACGCGGCCGTCGTCCGAGACGAGCCCGGGTCGGTTGTCGACGAGCGTGGGACCGCCGTCGTTGTAGATCGAGCCCGAGCGCAGCCAGCGTCCGAGCGCGTCTTGCACCATGTGCGGCCCCGCGTTGCCCGTGTTGAACCACCACGCGCCGTCGGGGCCGCCGACGAACGAGTGCAGGCCGTGGTCGTGGTCGAAGCCGCCAAATCCCGTGAGGAACGGCTCGCGTCGGTCTGCTACGTCGTCGCCGTCGTCATCGTGCAAGATCCACGCGGTGGGGGAGCACGAGACGATGACCCGCGTTCCCAAGACCGCGATGCCGAGCGGCGCGACGAGCTCGGGAAACTGCGCGAAGACCTTGGAGCTCTCGCACACGCCGTCTTGGTCGAGATCCGCGAGGATCACGATGCGATCGCCTTCCTCGAAGGCGAGGCCGGGATTGCGTCCGCTCCACTTGCGGTAGTTGACCGCCTCGGCGACCCAAACGCGGCCGCGCGCATCGACGTCGAGGGCCGTCGGGTTGTAGAGGGCGGGCGAGCTCGCCCAGAGCGTCACGCGCGCGTTGCGCGGCGCATCGAAGCGCTCGCTGAGGTCGGAGACGGTGAGAGCGAGGAGAAGCGGCGTGAGCATGGCGCGGCGCCATCTTGCCGGAGCGCCCGCAGTTTCACACGCGCCGGAAGCCCGTGGCGTAGAGTGCCGCGCGGTCTTCGCCCTCCAAGAACGCCGCGATCTCATCCATGCGGCGCTCGGTGTCCTCTTCGCCCATCGCGATCAACTCGCTCGTGTACGGACCTTCGAAGAGCACCATAGAGAGCGATTCGGGCGTGCGAGTCTCCTTCGTGCCCGTGCCGCGCATCAGGAAACGATAGGGCTGCGGCAGTCGGTTCTCGTACTGCGCGGCCAGCGAGGCGATGTTGCGCGTGGGGCGCAAGAGCAGGAGCCGCACGGGCTTCAGGCCCGCGCGACGTTCCTCCGACAGGCCTTCGATCAGGGCGTTGACGCGCTCGAGATTCAGCGCGTCTTGGTCGAGCATGTCGAGAAAGATCGCGCTCATCAGGAGGCCTATCACCTGCGTCGGCGGCGGATACTGCTCGCTCGGTGCGGGCGCCTCGCGCGAAGAGCGTTCGTAGCGCGTCGAGATCGCAAGGATGCGGTCGGCGCCGAGGTGGACCGCGGGCGAGAGCGGCGCGGTGAGCCCGATGCCGCCGTCGCCGTGCCACGAGTGGCTGAGGCGCACCGCGGGGAAAAAGAGCGGCAGCGCGGAGCTCGCCATGACGTGCTCGACGCTCAATTCGGTGGCGACGCCGACGCGGTGGGGCCGCGTCCACGCGCGCGGAGTCTTGGACTGGACGTGCGTGATCGAAGCACCCGACGCGTAGTCCGTGGTCGTGATCGCGACGGCCTCGAGTCCGCGCTCGAGATTGCGAGCGACTCCCGGCAGCGCGCCGCCCTGTGCGCGCAGGGCCTGCGTCAGTAGTTCGCGCAGCGGTGCCGTGTCGACCATCGCGCGCGGGCGGGGCGCAAGGCTGCTCGAACCGCTCGAGAGGCGCAGCGCCCAGCGGGCCGCCGTCCTGAGCAGCGTGAGCGCATCGCTGCGCAGCACGCGCTCGGTCGAGAGTCCGCGCCAGAGCTCCTCCAGTTCTTCCACACGCTGCCCGAAGCTACCCTCGTTCGAGGCGAGGAACGCCGTGTTGATCGCCCCAGCGGAGACGCCCGCGAGGATCGGCAGGTCGAGCGCGGGGTAGCGTCGCGCAATGGCGCGCAGCACGCCCGCCTGATAGGCCGCGCGCGCTCCGCCGCCTCCCATCACCAGCGCCAACTTCGGTGTCGCCATGCTCTAGCCCAACCTAGGCAGCATCTTCGACGCTTTCACCGCGGGAGCCGCAATGTCGCCGCGCGCGCGCGCCGGACCCAGCCTGCTAACGTGCGCGCTATGGACCTGTCCTCGCACCCGCTCGCACTCGCACTCGGCCTGTTCTTGGTGCCTGCGCTCATCGCAGGCTTCGCCTGTCTCGCGGGAGCGCGGCGGGGGGCGGTCGGCGCGCTCGGGGCGAGCGGCCTCGCGCTCGGATACTTCGTCGGCCACTGCGCCACGCTCGGCGGTCTTCCGAGCCTGCCCCCGAGCACCTCGAACGAGGCCTTGGCCTGGATCGCGCCCATGGCCTTCGTCGCGACGCTCGCAGGGCGCAGGCGGGCCACACTCGGACTGGGGATCGCGGGCGCCGCCGTGGGCGCGTGCGGCGCGCTCGTGCTGCTGCGCCAGCAGCTCGGCGGCATGGGGGCTTGGGAACTCGCGCGGGACGTCGGTGGGAGCGCGCTCGCCGTGGGGTTGGGTGTGCTCGGGCTCGAGCGAGCGTCCGGCGAGGAGGGCGCCGGGAGCGCGCTCTTGGCGGCGGCCCTCTCGGCGGCCGTCGCAGGGGCCGCGGCCCTGACCGGCTCGCTGACCTATGGTCAATTCGGGGCCACGCTCACCGCGGTTTGTGTCGCCGCAGCCGTCGCGGGCGGGCTGGCACGAGGCGCCGACTTTCGCGGCTCGATCGCCCTGATCGCCGTGGCTGCGTGCGCGCTCCTAGGGCTCGCCGCCGAGCGCTTCTCGAGCCTCCCGCCGGGCGCCCGCTGGTGTCTCGCGTTCGCGCCGACCTGCCTGATTTGGATTGGATCGTTGCGAAACGAGAATGTTGCGAAGCGGCGTGCCCTGCGCTGGGTCGCCCTCGGGCTGCCGCTTCTCTGCGCGCTGGCCATCGCATGGATGCACCACAGCGAGCGCTCGCAGTCAGCCTATCCGTATTGATAGGGACAGTGCCGGAGACGCGCAGCGCGTGTCGGTCGTCTTCTGCGACTGCGCGTCGCGTGACCTCGCGCCTGTTTTTGCCGGTGGGCGTCGGGTTTTACGGGGGTCGCCAGTGCGCACTCGTGCCCATGACGATCCGTGGAAAATCACGTACTCTCCTCCGTGCCGTTTCTATCGCATTGTTTCAATTCTGAAACAGAAAAACGGCTATGCTTGGCTTCCCAGCGGCCGCTTCCCCCGGCTCACCCTCTGGAACGATGGACTTCAAGGACCCCGAACTCGACACCCGCGGCTCCGACGCAGCCCCGCGACCGAGAGCCGATCGCGACGGCGCGAGGGCGGACGTCCTCCATGAGTACACGGTCGCTGCCGACGACTCGGATCCCGTGCTCGAGAGCATCGCGCGCATTGCGAGCCGCATGTTCGACGCGCCGATCGGCGTCGTCGCCTTGGTCGATCGAACCACGGTGCGCTTCGTGGCGCGACACGGAATGGAGATCGCCGAGGGCCAACGCGACAACTGTCCCTTCGATCTCGTCGTCCGCACGGGTACCGAGCTCGTGATCGAGGATGCCGTCGTCGATCCGCGCTTCGCGGACTCGGACTTCGTTCGCTCCGAGGTCCGTCCGCGCTTCCTCGTCGCGGTCCCGCTGGTGGCGCCGGAGGGGGCGGTGATCGGCGCGCTCGGCGTGATGGACACTTGGCCGCGCCGAGCCACGAGCGCCCAGCTCGATCAGCTGCGCAACTTGGGCGTAGTCGCCATGCAGCAGCTGGTAGCGAATCGCCAGCAGCGTGGACTCAAGCGCGCCGAGAACGAACTCCAGATCCACTCGCGCCACTTCCACAACTCCGTAGACCTCAACTGCATCGCGGACCTCGACGGGCGACTCTTGGAGATCAACCGTCGCTGGAGCGAGGTACTCGGCTGGGATATCGAGTCTCTGCGCGGGCGCAGCTACGGCGAGTTCGTGCACCCTGACGACCTCGAGCGGTCCAAGGCCGGCATGGAACGACTCCTGCGAGGCCAAGAAATCGCGGGCCTGCGAACGCGCTATCGCCGCGCGGACGGCGACTATGTGTGGCTCGAGTGGACCGCGCATGCGCCTGCCCCCGGCGAGTCACGCATCTTCGCGGTCGCGCGCGACGTGGGCGCGACGGTGGCCAACGAGGAGGCCCTGCGACTTCAAAATGACATGCTTTCCCTGATCGGGGAGTCGCAGACGCGCCTCTTCTCGGGTGAAAAGGGGCGTGAGTGGTGGAGGTTCGTGCTCGATCGGCTGCTCGCGCTGACCGGCAGTGAGTATGGCTTCATCGGATTCACGGGGCAGGACGAGGAGGGGCCGTTCCTGCAGACCAAGGCCATCACCAACATCGCTTGGGACGACGCGACGCGTGAGTTCTATCGCCAGCACGAGACGACCGGCTTGGTGTTCCGCAACATGAACACCCTCTTTGGTCGCGCGATCACGAGCCAACACCGCCTGATCTCCAACGACGTGGCCACAGACTTTCGCGCGACGGGGCGGCCCCACGGTCACCCGCCGCTGCGCACCTTCGCGGGACTCCCCATTCGCGACGGTGCGAACATGGTCGGCCTCGTCGGACTCGCCAATCGCATCGGTGGCTACGACGATGCGATGATCGAGACCATCGAGCCGGTGCTCGCCTATCTCGGCGGGGCGCTCGCCAGCATCGTCCTTGAGGAAGAGCATGCCCGCTTCACGCGCGAGCTCGCTGCGGCGAAGGAGCTTCAGGACCGCGTGCTTGGCTCGCTCGATTCAGGCTTCGTCGCGCTGCGCGCGGACGGCAAGGTCACCTTCGCGAATCCGGCGGCGCTCACGCTGCTCTCGCGACTCGACCGACTCACCCAACCGGAGCCGCGCGGTCTGCTGGTAGCGCTCGGAAAGCTGTTCCCGTTGGAGCCCGGCACGCGGAATCTCGAGCTTCTGGTTGCGGCGGAGGAGGGGCAGCCCTCGCCGCCCGTGCAGCTTCTCGCCAAGGACGTCGATGGCGTGGCTTTCCGCGTCGAAGTGGTGGCTTCGCGCGTCAAGTCCGGTGACGGATCCCCGGGCGACCTGCTGCTCTCGGTTCGCGACCAGCGTAGCGCTTGGCGGCCGAGGAGACGCACCGCGAGAAGCTCCGCCTCGAGGCCGAGTTGGCGCAGGCGGCCCGTGTTCAGCAGCACAACAAGAGCCTCTCGGAGTGCATCGATCTCTTGCAGTCGAGCTCGAACCTGCGCGAGGGCTTCGAGGTCTTGGGGCGGCACATGACGCGGCTCTTCCCTGCGGCGAGCTTTGCGCTCTACACGGACGACGTGCCAGGGGGCGGATTCAAGCTGGTGCGCCACATCGAGCGCGGGACCCACGGCACGCCGCTGGAGTCGATCACGTCCCGCCACTGTTGGGCGCTGCGCGCGCATCGTCCTTACGGGTCCTGGCGCGACGGCGACACGCTGCCCTGCACGCACAACTCCGGCGACGCCGGCGCTACCGAGTTTTGCGCGCCGCTGCTCGCGAATGGCCGCAACGTCGCGCTGCTCTCGATTCGTATTCCGCAGGGCGAGGGCGTGCGTTCGCTCGCGGACTTCGAGTCGCTGCGCTCTCAGTTCGAGTCGCTTGCGCAGGCCGTGTCGGGCGCGCTCTCCAACATCGCGCTGCGCGAGACACTCGAACGCCTAGCGTTGACGGACGAGCTCACGGAGCTTCCGAATCGACGCGCGTTCGTGCAGGAGGTGGCGCGCGAGCTCGCGCGCAGTCGCCGCACGGGGCAGGCCTTCGCGCTGTGTCTGCTCGATATCGATCACTTCAAGGCGGTGAATGACACGTTGGGCCACGATGTCGGCGATGAGCTCCTGCGCCGCGTGGCGTTGCTGATGCGCCGCCACCTGCGTGAGGCCGATCTGTGCGCGCGCGTCGGCGGCGAAGAGTTTGCGATCTTCCTCGCGGACATTTCGCCCGAGGTGACGGAGCAGCGGATGCAGTCCCTGCTCAACACCCTGCGCGCGGGCTGCTTCATCGGTGAGCGCAGCGTGACAGCGTCGCTGGGCGTCGCTCACTCGAACGACGTGGGGCGAGACGTCGCCTTCGAGGCGCTCTATCAGGCGGCCGATCGTGCGCTGTACGCGGCCAAGCGCGGCGGACGTGACCGCATGGTGCGCTTCGGCGCCGAGCTGCCCCTCGAGGCGCAGTCCAAGGTCGAGTCCACCCACTAGTGGCGTCAGCAGCAGCAACACCATGACCGCACCGCAGGACCGAACTCTCGACCAGCCGTGGAGCGCCGACGCTGCGCAGCTGCTCGATCTCTGCAACGAGGTCATGGTCACGGTGGGGCTCGACGGTCGAGTGCAGTTCGTGAACGCGGCGTGGATGCGAACCCTCGGAGTCAGTCGTGAGCGGAGCGAGGGACAGCCCCTCTCGGACTTTGTTCGCGAAGAGTCTCGCGCGGTCGTCGCGGCGGCTCTCGATGCGGCGGCGCGAGATCGCGAGGCACGCCGGGTCGAGCTTTCGATGCACGGTCCGTTCGGCACGCGCGTCGTCCTCGAAGGCGACTTGCGCGGCTACGTCGGCTCGACGGGAGAGCGGCAGATGCTCGGTTTTTTCCGCGACGTAACGCTGCAGCGCGCGGCCGAGGCCGACCGAACGTGGAAGACGGCGTTTCTCGATCAAGTCGTGGAGGGCGCACCCGAGGCGATCATGTTCCTCGGTACCGATGGGCGTGTGCAGCGCATCAACTCGGAGTTCACCCGGCTTTTCGGCTACGCGCCAGACGAAGCCGTCGGACGCCACATCGACACGCTGGTCGTGCCGCAGGATCTCCATATACAGGGGGCCGACCTGTGCGTGCGCGCGGGCAAGTCGGAGGTCATCAACATCGACACGGTGCGGCGGCGCAAGGACGGGTCGCTCGTCGAGGTCTCGCTCTTGGCGACGCCGATCCGAGTCCAAGGACAGCAGGTCGCGATCCTCGGCATCTATCGCGACATCAGCGAGCGTCGTCGCATGCAGAAGCAGCTCGCGCGTTCGCAGAGGCTCGAAGCGGTGGGACGTCTCGCCGGCGGCATCTCGCACGACTTCAACAACCTGCTGACTGTGATCAACGCCACGGCCGAGCTGCTCGCGAGCGAGTTGCCGGAGTCGAGCTCGCCGCGGCGCCTCGCGGAGGAGATCGGACGGGCCGGTACGCGCGCGGCAGCGTTGACTGCGCAGCTCCTGGCGTTCAGTCGTCGTCAGGTGCTGCAGCCCGTTCCGCTCGACGTCAACGCCATCGTGCGCGACGTCCTGCGGATGCTCGCACGCGTGATCGGGGAAGACATCTCGGTGCGCCTCGAACTCGGCGATGGGCTGGGCACTGTCCTAGGCGATGCCTCGGAGGTCGAGCAGGTGCTCATGAACCTCGCGATCAACGCGCGCGACGCGATGAAGTCGGGCGGACGGCTCACGATTTCAACGAGCCGTGCTTCGCTCGACGCCGAGCAAGCCTCCGTGCTTCATCTGACGCCGGGCGATTACATCGAACTCACGGTGGACGACACGGGGTGTGGGATCGACCCTGCGACGGTCGATCGCATCTTCGAGCCCTTCTTTACGACCAAGCTTGGCGAGGCCGGCGGCACGGGCCTCGGGCTCGCCACCGTGTATGCGATCGTGCAGCGACTGCGCGGAACGATTCGCGTCGAGAGCGAGCTCAGCGTGGGCACGCGCTTTCACGTGTATCTGCCGATCTCCGAGGCGCCGGTGCGTACGGTCGAGGTCGAGCCTCTCCCCGCTCGGCGCAGCATGGGCCGCGAGGTCGTGCTGGTCGTGGAGGACGACAGCTCGATTCGGATGTTGGTCGAGCGCGCGCTCGCAAGCGCTGGGTACACCGTGCTGGCCGCCCCTTCGCCGCAGGCTGCGCTGCGGCTCTTCGAGCAGCACGCGGCCGAGATCGCGTTGGTCTTCAGCGACGTCGTCATGCCCGGCATGAGCGGTCCCGCGTTGATCGAGCAGCTGCGTGCCATGCGCCCTGGTATTCCCGTGCTCTTCACCTCTGGCTACGCCGACGACCGGCACGTAGCGCCCTCGGGTCTGCCGAGCGATGCCCACTTCATCGCCAAGCCCTACACCTTTGCGGCCCTCAGCCGAAAGGTGCGCGAGGTGCTCGAGGCCTGAGCGGCGAGTCGCTCAACTCCCGAATCCGGGACGCGCCCTCGAGGCGTCCGGTGTACGCAGTTTTCCGGCTGAGATGGAACTCGGCGCGGCGCTAGTCTCGCCCTGCCCAGATCATGGACCGCAAGCTCGCACGGCACGTTCGCACCGCGGGGCACGCCGCAGAGGCCGTGCGCGAGGCTGCGCGGCTATGGACCGCGGTGGTCGAGTCCATGGAGACGGCGCTTTGCGTGGTCGGGACGGACGGGACTTTGCTCGCCCACAACCGTGCGTGGCGCGAGCTGCACCAGAAGCTCGGTGGGTCGCCGGGGCACGTTCACGATGGAACTCGCTATCTCGACGCCCTCGAGCGCGCTCGTGCGATGCGTGGACCCGTCGAGTCCATGGGTCCTTCGCTCGAAATGGAGCTGGCGGACGTGCTTGCGGGACGCACTCGCGAGCTGACGCTCGCGCTCGATGCCAGCAACGGCGGGCCCGCGGGGCCGCTGCGTGTGCGCGCGTCGCGGCTGCGAGGAAGCGTGGAGTTTCTGCTGCTCGAACACGAGCTCCTCGACGAGGCATCGGCCTTCGACCGCGGGCACGCGGAGATGTTCCGCCTTCTCGCCAAGTCGATGCCGAGCGTCATGTACCGCGTCGAGGTCGTCGACGGCGTGCGGCGCTTTCTGTACGTGAGTCCCGCCGTGGAGGAGCTGTTCGAGGTCACGGCGGAGGCCGTCTATGCCGACGCCGACGCGCTCTGGAATCAGGTCGTGGAGCTCGATCGCTCCTCTTCGTTTCAATCCCTGCACACCGCGAGCCCCACAGCTCCACGCGAACTCGACTTTCGAGTCCGGACGCCCTCGGGAGAGGAGAAGTGGGTGCACTCGATCGCGCGTCCGCACCGCGATGAGCGCGGACGTTTGGGCTGGATCGGTGTCTTGAGCGACATCACCGCGCGACGCAAGGCCGAGCAGCGCGTGTCGGAGAGCGAGTCCACGTACCGGACACTCTTCGAGACCGTCGCTCAGGGCGTGGTGTACCAAGATCGCGAGGGGCGCATCACAGCCGCGAATCCCTCGGCCCAGCGCATCTTGGGGCTGACCCTCGATCAGATGCAGGGGCGGACCTCGATCGATCCCCAATGGCGTTCGATTCGCGAGGATGGAAGCGACCTGCCCGGCGAGGAACATCCTGCCATGATCGCGCTGCGCACCGCCTCCGCAGTGCGCGACGTCGTGATGGGCGTTTGCCGCCCCGACGGATCGCGCGTGTGGATCTTGGTCAACGCGATCCCTCTCGAACGAGAGGGTCGCGTCGAGCAGGTTTATGCGAGCTTCGAGGACATCACCGAGCGCGTCGAGCTCTCGAGGGAGCTGCGGCGACAGGCCACGACGGACTTCGTCACGGGGATCGCCAATCGGCGCAGCTTCATGGAGCGCTTGCACCAAGAGCTCGAACGCGTGCGCCGCCATCCGCAGGTCTCGAGCGTCGTCGCGAGCCTCGACCTCGATCACTTCAAGCTGGTGAACGACACTTTCGGTCACTCTGCGGGCGATGCCGTGCTGCAGCACTTCGCCGGCGAGGTCGCGCGGGAGATCCGCGCGTCGGACTTCTTCGCGCGCACGGGCGGGGAGGAGTTCTCACTGCTCCTTCCCGAGACGACGCCCGAACAGGCACTGGCGCTCGCCGATCGCCTGAGACGCGCGCTCGCGGAGCGCCCGGCATTTCACGCCGGCACGAAGCTCCCCGTCTCGGTGAGCATCGGTCTGGCCAAGATCGAGAGCGCGGACGCTTCGACGGACGAGCTGCTCGCTCGGGCGGACCTCGCGCTCTACGACGCGAAGCACGCCGGCCGGGATTGTGCGCGCTATCGACTGCGCGGAACGTCGTAGAGCTGCGGAGGCCGCGCCGCATACCATGGGCGCATGACCAAGAGCCTCGCGCTGCTCCTCGTCTTCGCCCTCGCCTGCGCACGACCGGCGCCGACATCGACCGCGGTTGCGTCGGACTGGACTTCAGTCGAGGCCGACGCGACGCGGGCTCTCCGCGAGGCGTACTCGCTGCCTCCCGCGGAGTGGCCCGCGCCGACGCTCGACACAGGTGTCGAGCATCGCGAGCTCGGTCTGCTGGTTGCTCCTCCGCGCGACACGTCGCCGGAGACGCGCGCGAAGGAGGAACTGGGGCA
>JBIKYW010000019.1:0-15585 GCA_044355055.1 Planctomycetota bacterium
TCTCGAGCGCCTTGATGTGCGGAGTTCCCCGCGCGCGCTGACGTGCGAGCCACGCTGCCGCGAGGTGCACCGCGTGTGCGCTGTCGATCTCGCCGAAGCGTGCGCGCAGCGCAGCTTCGTCGGCCTTCTGCACGAAGGCCGCCGCGGCGGCGCCGGGGCTCGTGTAGCCACCCCCGTCACGGTCGACGAAGATCGGGTTCGTCGCGGCGAGCGTGTAGGGATTCACCATCGGCCACGCAGGGCTCGCGACGGCATCGCCTTCGACGAGGCAGACGATCCACGCGTCGTTGCGGTTCGCGAGCGGCAGCTCGACGGTCAGCGTGGCGTCGACGGGGCGGTTCTCGGTCATCGGTACGTCCTGAACGACGACCGGCGCACCGTTGGCAAACACCGTCAACGTGCGCGGACGAATCCACGAAGCTGAGCGCACGCGCACGTCGAGCTTGAGCGGAGCGGGTTCGGTCGAGCGTCGCGCCCATGACGGGCCGACCCTCGTGGAACACCGTGGCGAAGATGCCTTGGCTGATCGACGTGCGCCCCTCGCGGATCGCCGTGCACGAAGCGTTCACGTCGATGGCGTTCGCGACGTCCGTGTTGCTCGGAACATAGGTTCGTCCTTGTCCGACGGGCTCGCCGACCGTGTGCGAGTCCGAGGAACCCACCGCAAAGATGCGCACGCCGCGATTGAGCAGCGCGAACCAGTCGAGGAACAGTCCGCGTGGGTTCTTCTCTTCCGTCGTCGAGTTGATCATCTCCGTCGCGTCGACTGGCAGCTCGATCGGCGGATCGAAGCGTCCGAGCAGGCGATCGAGGTTGTGGTGGCCGAAGGGACTGTCGCTCGCGCTGGGCCAGCGCGGGTGGTTGAGGATCACGACCTGCGCGCCGAGCGCGCGGATTCCGTGTGCGATGGTGACGAGGTCGCGCGAGCGATGCGGCGGCAGGGGGCCGCCCGCCGGCAGCGGAAACGCGTTGAAGTGCCCGACCTCCGTCGTGACCTCGTTGCCGACGACGCTCGTGTACCACGCGGATAGCCCCAACTCGCGCTGGAACGGCGCATAGTCCGTCTGGTGGTTGTGATCCGTGGCGATCGCGAGCTCGACGCCTTCGCCCGCGAGCGTCACCTGGCGCTCGAGCGCGCTCGCATCGCCATGGCCCGAAAACTGAAGTGTGTGCAGGTGCGTGTCGCAGGCGACGAAGCCCGTCGTGTCGACTTCTGGCGCGAGCGTGTGCTCGCACGATGCGGGCGACTCCGCGACCACGAGCGCGCGCTCGGAGAGGCTCCACTCGGGCCCGCGCGTTGCGAAGCAGCGATAGGAGCCGCGGGGCAACTCCACCTCGGCATTTCCGTTGAGTTACAGCACGCCGTCGCGGATGGCGGTTGCCGCGGGCTGGGAGAAGAACAGCGGGGGACGCACGCCCTTCTCGTCGAGGAACGTGATGCGCGCGGGCAGCGGAGCGCCGTCTGCAGCGCGAACTTGCACGCGCACTCGCTGGAGATCGAAGTGCTCGCGCACCGAGCGCTCCACGAGCCGCACATCGCCGACCACGATGTCGTCGCTCGGCGTCTCCGGCACGATGGTGAGCCGGTTCGAGCCCGCCTTCACGCTGCCCGCGGGCAGCGCGTACCAACGCTCGACGAGCTCTCCGCCCCTCTGCAGCGGACCGACTTCCACGCCATTGATCGCCAGACGCCACACGTTGTCGATGCTGCGCTGGCGCAGGAACAGCATCCACTCCGTTGCGTTGGTGCCCGCACTCTCGAATACAACCTCGAAGCGCGTGCCCTCGGGCTCGACCGATGCCTCCGGCCAGTCCGGCGTGCGGTCATTGCCGAGATGGTGCAGGCGCGCGTCGAGCACGCGCGGCGGACTCTGCTGCGCCAGTCCGAGCAACGGCGCACTCACTACGAAGGCCGAGAGGGGGAGGAGCGTCATGCTGGGAGCTTAGCCAAGGTCATGAAGCCGCAGGCGCGCGCTGCGGCGATCCCTGTGACACAATGCCCTTCCCCCCTTTTCGCCCCGACTCAAGGACGATGCGAAACGTACTCCTGCGCTTCCTGTGCCTTCCGCTGCTCGCCGCGCTCGCGCACGCGCAGGAATTCGGTGCTTGGCACGTCGTCGGGCGCTTCGAGGGCGACTTTGCGAAGAACAGCACTGCGCAAGCGCTGCCGCCCGAGCGCGCGCTCAAGCAGATGAAGGCGGGGACCCAAGGTCCCGATCTGTCGGCGGGCTACGACGGAATGGACAAGCAGGCAACGACGTGGCGCCGTCTCACCGGCGACGCGGGCCGCAACGTGCTCGACGTCGGCACCCTCGACTTCAACGTGCTGTGCCCGCCGCCGCCCTCGCGCAAGGGCGATGTCGGTAACGCCGTTGCGTACCTCTATCGGCGCATCGACGCAGAGCGCGACATCTCGCTGCCAGTCTTCCTGGGCAGCGACGACGGCGTGAAAGTGTGGCTCAACGGGGACGTGCTGCTCGAGAAGCACGTACCGCGCGGACTCGTCGCGGAGTCGGATGTCCTCACGCTTCAGCTCAAGACTGGGGCGAACCACTTGCTCGTCAAGGTGAGCAACGGTGGCGGCGCATTTGCGTTCCAGATCAAGCCCCGCGCGCGCATCTCGCAGGATGCGATCAACGAAGCCATCGACCGCGGCGTGCAGTTCTTGATTCGCGAGCAGCTCGTCGACGGCTCGTGGGGCTGCTGGGATCACTGGGGCGCAGGGCATCCGGCCTACGTCGCGTACACACTGATGAAGTGTGGCGTGAAGAAAGACCACCCTGCGGTGCAGATGGCCATGGCCTTGATGGACCATCGCGCGATGGACACGACCTATGCCCGCGCCTGCGCGATGCTCGCGCTCGAAGCCCGCGGCGATGCAGAGTCTCGCGACCGCATGCAGGAGTATCTGGCGGAGCTCATCGCGACTCAAACGACGAGCGGGCTCTGGGACTACCCCGTGTATCCCGGTGGCTCGCAGCTTCCCATGGACATGTCGAACACGCTCTACGCCGCGTTGGCGCTGCGCGCGGCCTCGAAGAGCGGGCTCGAGATTCCGGGTGCCCTCTGGACGAAGCTCGCGAGCGGCGTGTTGCGCTGCCAAGAGAAGGCACGCCCGATGCCGGGGCAGGGCAAGCGCGAGATGGCGGGCTTCGGCTATCGCATCGCCGAGGACGCGTTCGGTTCGGTCACGACGGGCGGAATTTCATGCCTCGCGATCTGCGAGCAAGAGGGCGGGTCGCAGCTGCAAGCCGCGGTCAAGACGAAGCTCGCGAGCGCGAAAGAGCTCGGCATGAACTGGCTGGAGCACCACCTCGAGTGGGGCGGCAACCCCGGCCATGGCACGAGTCACCACTACTTCTGGGTCTACGGCATCGAGCGCGTCGGTGCGCTCATGGGCGTCGAGAAGATCGGTGAGGTCGATTGGTACTGGGACGGAGCCTCGTACCTCGTCCGCTCCCAGCGCGACGACGGCTCGTGGAATCCCGAGAACTACGTCGACCACCAGTACTTGGACACGTGCCTTGCGCTGCTCTTCTTGAAGCGCGCGACGGCTCGCGGCTCAGGCGAGAGCTCGAAGGCGGGCGTGTTCGAGATCGGTGATCCGAAGGCTGCCGTGCAGCTGCGCGCAACGGGCGACACTCCGCTCACGGTGTGGGTGAGCGGCTTGTCCGACGAGGTGCAAGCGCGCTTCCGACCGCAGGAGGGCTCCGACCTCGACGTCGTGAAGATCGAGTACTTCACGCGCTTCGAGAGCGACAAGGATGCGGTGCCCGCGCTCGCAGGTGCCGTCGAAGGCTCGCCCGCGCGCCGCACCGAGCTGCAACGCTTCGCGCTGCGCCATCGCTTCGATCGCCGCGGCAAGTGGCTCGTGACTGCGAAGGTACACCTGCGCGCCCCCGGCTCGTCGAACGTCGAAGTCGTCGACTCGCCGGAGCTCGCTGTGGCGATCGACGGTGTAATCGACCCGGCGCGTCTCGAATATGCGGCGGATCGTGGTCGAAGCTTGTTCTACGGCGCGAAGTACAAGGCCGAGAGCTCGACCGTCGAGGGCGGCGAAGGCGGACACCTCGCCTTCGACGGCAATCATGCGACGCGTTGGCGCTGCGCAAGGGACGACACCAATCCGTGGCTGCGCGTCACGCTCGACCGCCCCGCGCGTGCCGATGGACTCCTGCTCTCGCACGGGCTGGCGCGACTCTCGAATGCCGGGGCGCCGCGTGCCCTGCGGGTCGCCGTGGTGGTGAACAAGACTCAGACCTTCGCCGTCGACATGCCCGACGACGTCCACGCGAAGGCGCGCCTGTCGTTCGGCGAGCTGCTCAACGTGCGCGAGCTCGAGGTGCGCATCGTGACCTCGCAGGGACGCGGCGGTGGCGAGCCCGTCGGTTTCTCGGAGCTGGAGCTGGTGAAGGGCCGCTAAGCCGCGTTCTGCCGCGCGCCATCGGCACGCTCGCTTTCGAGGGAATCTCTGTCCGCTGGGATTCGACCGTTCGTTCTTAACGGCGTGAGCGCGCTGGAATTGCTGCTTCGGAATCACGCCGCGACGGAGAGGCCCAGGCGATCCGCTGCGATCGACGATTCACGGCCTTGCGGCGCCGAAGAGCGCCCGAGCGGCCAGCGGGGTGGAGCGAGCGCCCCCGCTCGCGCTCCCCTCCCTCCGAGGGGCCAGAGTCTCGAACGGCGCGCCTCAGTTGTTCGCGTCGGCTTCCATGCGCCGCGCCACCTCGTCGAGCGCGCGCCGCAGGGCCTTGCGTGCGGCTTCGGCCGTCGCCACGCCAAGCTCGGGCGCAAGCTCTTCGTACGAGGCGTCGAGTTCAAGGCGCAGGATCAGCGCGTTGCGCAGGGGCTCTTCGAGCGACGCGAGGGCACGCTCGTAGAGCTCTTGGCGCGCGAGCGCCTCGACGATGTCCTTGCCATTGGGGTCCGCAGGACTGGGGTGCTCGGCCTCGGACTGAAGCTCTTGGCGGCGACGCAGCTCGACGCGGCACACGTCGATCGCAAGGTTGCGCGCGATGGTGCGCAGGTAGCCCCAGAACGCCGCGGGAGAGTCGCGGTCGAAGCTGCCGATGCCGCTCCACGCGCGCACGCAGACTTCTTGCACGAAGTCCGCCGTCTCCCACAGCGCCCGCACCTCGCGCGGGAGGCGGCCGCTCAGGTAGCGATCGAGCGGTCCGTAGAGGCTCGAGAACAGCGCTTCGGCTGCAACGGCGTCTCCGGCTCGCGCCGCAGCGATCAATTCTCGGGAGGGCAACATTCGCAATTGGCGCACGGCGTCTGCACAATGCTCGCCGTCGCGCGGCCGAGAGTGTGCGCAACGCTCCGACCTCCGGCAAGCGCGGAACGACGAATATGAACCCTGATTCGCAGATGCGCGAGAGATTGCTCGAGCAGATCCTCAGCGGAGAGACCGAACTCTCCGCGCGGGAACTCGAGTTGCTGTCGGACTCGCAGCGCGCGGCGCTACAGCGACTGTCCGGATTGCTGGGAACTCCGCGCCCCGCCGCAGAAGCGCGCCCGGAGGCGCGCGTGAAGAGCGAAGAGCTGATCCAAGCGGGCTTCCGCACCTTCGGACTGCTCGGCAGCGGCGTGCATGCCTCGGTGTACGACGCGGAAGATCTCACGCTCGGTCGCCGCGTCGCTCTCAAGGTCGTCTACTCGGGATGGAACGACGACGTCGCGCAGCGCACGTTCCTGCGCGAGGCGCGCACGCTCGCGCGAATCCAGCACCCCAACGTGGTCTCGGTTTGGTCCGCGGCTGCGAGCGAGGGTCGACTGCTGATCGCGCTCGAGTTCATCGAGGGACGCAACCTGCGACAGGTGCTCGCCGCCCGCGGTCCATTGCCGGCCGCGGAGGCCGCTCGAATCGCGCGCGACATCGCCCGCGCGCTCGAGGCCGTGCACGCGGCGGGAATCCTGCACCGCGACGTCAATCCCAACAATGTGATGCTCGAGTCCGCGGGCCGCGTCGTGCTGCTCGACTTCAGCGTGGCGCGCACGAAGGGCGGCGATGCGCTGCGTCGCGGCAGCACCTTGGGCTCGCCCGTGTTCGAGGCGCCGGAGGTGCTCGCGGGCGATTCGCCGAGCGAGCGTTCGGACGTCTATTCGCTCGGAATCCTGCTGCTTTGGATGTGCAGCGGCGCGAGTCCGTTCGAGGGCACGACATGGGGCGACCTGCGTCGCAATGCGCTCGAAGGGCGACGACTCCCGCTCGCGAAGGTCGCGCCTGCCATGCCCGCGGGACTGCGCCGCATCGTCGAGCGGTGCCTCCAGCGCGAGCCTGCTGCGCGTACGCCGAGTGCGCAGGCGCTCGCCAAAGACCTCGACAACTTCCTACTGCGTCCGCGTCGAACTGGCATCGCGCTGCTCGGGCTCGCAGGCCTCCTCGGAATCGGAGCGCTGGCGTATGACCGCGGTGGCGCCGAGGTCCCGCAGGAGCTGCCGGTCGACGAAGCGGTGCAGGTCGAGAACTTCATCCAGCGCGACTTGCGCAACAAGACCGTGCACACCATGCGCGAGTGGCGCATGCTCGAAGCCCCGCGCGGCCTCGAGGATCTAGGTCCGCACCGCGAGGATCCGGCTGCCGACCTGGGCTTCGCGGGCAGGCGCCTGCGCGTGCCCGAGGATTTCACCACCATCGCGGACGCCGTGGCGGCGAGCGTCGACGGCGATGTGATCCTCGTCGGCCCCGGCATCTATCGCGAGGCCGTGGACCTGCTCAATCGTTCCGTGGCTCTCGTCGGGGTCGAGGGCGCGGCCAACACCGTGATCGACGCGACGGGCTTCCGCGCACCCGTGATCCACGTCGGTGATCCCACCCTGCCGCGCGCCGAAGGCCGCTTGCGCGTCGTGCTGCGCGGGCTCGGCTGCACCGGTGGTTCCGGCGTCAACAAGCCTTCGACGTTCGCCGGGGGCGACTGGTACGGCGGCGGCATCGGCCTCTACGTCGACAAGGCCGATCTCACCGTCGAAGAGTGCGCGATCTGGAACAACGGCCGCGCGGGCAGCACTTTCGGCGGAGGTTTCCTCTGCGTCGGCGGCACCGAGAACGCCGTCACGTTGCGCCGCTGTCTGATCGCTGGAAACGGCGCTTGGGCCTGCGGCGGCGGCGTGATGTTCGATCAAGGTCGCGGTCGCATCGAGCACTGCACCATCGTCGAAAACTACTCGGGCAACTTCCTCGGGCAACAGGGCGGCATCGGCATCGCCAACGGCGCGCAGATCGAAGTGCTCGATTCGCTCCTGTGGGGCAACTCGGGCGATCAGATCGGCATTTTCCAAGGCTACGGCGACGGCTGCGACACGCGCGTCGAACGCTCGTTGATCCAAGGCGCAGGCAACATCGGCAAGACCTTCTCCAAGGAGCCGCGCTTCCGCGACGCGGGCGAGTTCGACTGGCGCATCGCCGAGGACTCGCCGGCGCGCCGCGAGCAGCTCGGAGTCGGCTTCGAAGGACTGGACTCCGACCTCGGCGCCTTCCTTTGGGTCGCGCCCAAGGCCGGGCCCGAGCAGGCGCAGCTGCGCAGCGCGGGCGTGCTCACTGGCTTGCCCGCGGGCATCGAGAAGCTTGGTGCGACGCCGGACCTCCCCGCGGACGCGATCGCCGTGCGAGTGCCGGAAGATCATCCGACGGTTCAGGCCGCAATCGACGCCGCGCCCGCCGGTGCGACCATCTCCATCGGTCCGGGCGTGTGGCGCGAGTCGTTGAGCTTGCCGCCGCGGGCCTTGACCATCGTCGGACGAGCAGGCGCGGGCGCGACGGTGGTCGACGCACGCGACGCGGCGGGCTCGGCCATCGACATCTCCTTCGCGCGCGAGCTCGAGCAGGACGTGGGAGTGCGCTTGCGCGGGCTCACGCTGCTCGGTGGCACCGGTCGACTGCTCGCGCCGCGCTCGCGCGCCGGAGGCGGGGTCTGCATCAGCGGTCGTTGTAAGCTGGAAGTCGAGAGCTGCGTCCTGTGGCGCAATGGTCGACTCACCACGACCATCAAGGGCGGTAGCCTTTGGATCGGACAGGGGGCGGCGATGGTGATGCGCGACTGCCTTATCGCAGAGAGCGAAGTCGAGATGACGGGCAGCGTCGCCGCCATCGAAGCAGGTCGGCTGACGCTCCAGCGCTGCACGCTCGTGCGCAACAACAGCTCGCCTCGCATCGGCGCTCCGTCCGCCGTCACGGTCGGCTCCGAGTCGTGGGTCGTGGTCGAGGGCTCGATCCTGTGGGACAACAACGGCTCCCAGATCCGTCGCATGTCCGGCAACGACACCGCCCACGTCCAAGTCTCCAACAGCGTGATCGCCGGCGGCCACCTCGGCGAAGGCGTGCTCGACATCGACCCGCTCTTCGCCAACCCCTCCGACGCCGACTGGCGCCTCTCGCCCGCCTCTCCGCCCGAGGTCCGCTCCCTCGGCGCGCTGCGCTGAGAGCCGCGTCGGGTTCCGCGGTCGTTCTCCAGCTGCGGGTCCCCTGCGCACGGCGGGGCGTTGGGGAGCTCTCCGCCCGCCGCGTCCATGCGCGTGGACGGGGGCTTGACGCTTCGGATGGGGGTAGTTAGCCTTCGCGACGTCATTTTTAGCTCTAAAAGGTCGTGGCTAAGGCTTGAGGGCCTTCCCACAAGGCTTTGGGGCTGGGAATGAGAGCTCTGCGACCCGGCGGACACCCCCCTGCCGACAACCCCCGAGAGGTTTTGATGACTGCTCCGACCAGCCTGCGCACGTTCCTCGAGATCCCCTACGACCAGATGGAGGTGATGAACCTCGAGGCCAAGGCCCAGCGCATCGACCGCGTCGATGCGGAGAAGGTCAAGAAGGAGCGCATCAAGTACCTCGAGAGCGAGAAGCGCATCAAGGCCGTCACCGTGTGCTTCACCGACCTCGAAGGTCGCCTGCACATGCTCGACTACGACAAGAAGTTCCTGCTGAAGAGCTTCGACAACCTGACCTTCGACGGCAGCTCGATCCGCGGCTTCTCGGTGCAGGCGGAGAGCGACCTGCGTCTGGGCATCGACTGGTCGGCCTTCTACTGGCTCCCGTCGGACGTCTTTGGACCGGGCAAGGTGCTCGTGTTCGGTGAAGTCTTCGGGCGCGATGGCCGCACCTACGAGGGCGACCTGCGCGGCTGCCTGAAGAAGTTCCTCTCCGAGCGCTTCGAGAAGGATGGCTCGATCTGCTACGCCGCCAACGAGATCGAGGGCTTCCTCTTCAAGGGTCGCGACGCCGAGCGTCACTTCCACGAGACGGGCCGCTTCGAGTACGTCTCGACCGGCGGCTACTACCACTCGCTGCCTTCCGACCCGCTGCGCACGTTCATCGACGCCGCCGCCGAGGCGCAGCGCGCGATGGGCTTCACCAACGAGAAGGACCACCCGGAGGTCGCGCCGAGCCAGTTCGAGATGAACTTCTCCTACGCGGAGGCGCTGATCGCCGCGGACCAGTTCCAGCTCTACAAGCTGCTCTGCCGCCAGATCGCCGCGCGCATGGACATGACGGCGTCGTTCCTGCCGAAGCCCGTGGTCGGCATCAACGGCTCGGGCGCGCACACGAACATCTCGGTGGGCAAGGGCAAGACGAACCTCTTCTACGACAAGAAGGGGCAAGACGGCGTGTCGAAGCTCGCCTGGCAGTTCATCGACCGCACGCTCAACGCGGGCTCGGACCTCTGCCTCGTGCTCAACCCCAGCGTCAACGCCTACCGCCGCCTCGATCCGCACTTCGAGGCGCCCAACCAGATCAAGGTCTCGCCCGTGGACCGCGGCTCGATGATCCGCATCCCGCTCGGCAACGAGAAGAGCGCGCGCATCGAGATCCGCTCGGTCGGTCCCGACACCAACATCTACATGACGCTCTACGCGCTCTTCCGCACGGGCTTCGAAGGCCCCGACGCGGACGCGAAGGACGAAGCCAAGCGCACGCGCACGCGCTTCCTCCCCGACAACATCTTCGACAGCATCCGCCTCTTCAAGCAGAGCGAGTGGATGCGCCAGCTCTTCGGCGAGCGCGTGCACGACAAGTTCGCCGAGCTCAAGCTCGCGCAGGCGGAACGCTGCCCGAAGGCCCTCGGCACGATGGTCAAGGCCTCCGAGGTTCAGTTCCACCACGAGGTCACCAACCAGTACCTCTGGAACCGCTTCTAGAGATCGGCCCCACGGCCGGATGGAACGCCGAGCGGCCCCCCGGGCGCAGTGCGCGCTCGGGGCCGCTCGGCGTTTCTGGCGCAGCGTGAACGCGCCGCGCGCGCTCACTCGTCGTGCACGATCATCCCGGCGGCGACGGTCGCGTTCGTCGACTCGTCGATCAGGATGAAGCCGCCGGTGCTCCGCGAGCGCTGGTAGGGATCGAACATGATCGGCGCGGTGGTGCGGATGCTCACGCGGCCGATGTCGTTGGCTGCGAGCTGCGCAACGCCTTCCTCGCGGTGGCCGGTGCGGATGTCGAGGCGGTACGCGATGCTCTCGACCATCGCGCGCACGTTGCGCGTCGTGTGCTTGAGCGCGTAGCGCCCCTTCGGCTGCAGCGGTCGCTCGCCGAGCCAGCAGACGCGCGCGTCGAAGGACTGGGCGACGCTCGGGCGATTGCCCGGACGGCACAGCATGTCTCCGCGTGAGATGTCGACGTCGTCGGCGAGGTGCACGATCACGCTCATCGGCGGGAACGCCTGCTCGATCGCTTCGGGCTCGCCGTTGTGGTCGATCACTTCGATGCGCGTCACGCGGGACTCCATGCCGCTCGGGAGCACGACGACCGCGTCGCCCGGCTTGAGGACGCCCGACGCCATCTGACCGGCGTATCCGCGGTAGTCGGGATAGCGGTCCGACTGCGGTCGGATAACCCACTGCACCGGGAAGCGCACATCTTGGAGGTTGCGATCGCTCGCGATGTGAACGTGCTCGAGGTAGTGCAGCAGCGAGCTGCCGCCGTACCAGCTCATGTTCGTCGAGCGCTCGACCACGTTGTCGCCTTGCAGCGCGCTGATCGGAATGAACGAGACGTCCTGCACGTCGAGGCGCGTGACGAGCTCGCGCAGGTCCGCTTCGACGCGCCGGAACGCGGACTCCTCGTAGTTCACGAGGTCCATCTTGTTCACGGCGAAGACGAGGTGAGGGATGCGCAGCAGCGACGCGATGTAGGAGTGGCGCCGCGTCTGTTCGAGCACGCCGTGGCGCGCGTCGACGAGCACGATCGCGAGGTTGGCGGTGCTCGCGCCCGTCACCATGTTGCGCGTGTACTGGATGTGTCCCGGCGTGTCCGCAAGGATGAACTTGCGCTTGGGCGTCGCGAAGTAGCGGTACGCGACGTCGATGGTGATGCCCTGCTCGCGCTCGGCGCGCAGGCCGTCGGTCAGGAGCGCGAGGTCGGGGCGCTCGTCGCCGCGGCGGCGTGAGGCGTCGGCGACAGCCGCGAGCTGGTCCTCGAAGATCGACTTCGAGTCGTGCAGGAGGCGGCCGATCAGGGTGCTCTTGCCGTCGTCGACGGAGCCCGCGGTCGAGAGCCGCAGGAGCTCGATCGAAGTGTCCGCGGGATCG
This sequence comes from Planctomycetota bacterium, assembly GCA_044355055.1. Taxonomy (GTDB): domain Bacteria; phylum Planctomycetota; class UBA1135; order UBA1135; genus F1-120-MAGs118. The sequence goes on from JBIKYW010000019.1 coordinate 11,520, forward strand.
TGCAGGAAGCCACCCGCGGAGTGTTGGGAGGTCGGGCTCATCAGAAGTAACCCTCCTTCTTGCGGTCTTCCATGGCGGCTTCGGCGGTGCGGTCGTCGGCGCGCGTCGCGCCACGCTCGGTGACCCGCGCGCTCGCGACCTCGGCGATCACTTCGTCGAGCGTGCGCGCCGGGCTGCGCACTGCGCCGGTGCAGCTCATGTCGCCGACCGTGCGGAAGCGCACCGTCTCACGCATCAGGGTTTCACTGGGGAGGCGCTGCACGAACGGGTTGTCCGCATAGAGCATCCCGTCGCGCGAGAACACCATGCGCTCGTGCGCGAAGTAGATCGAAGGCAGCTCGATCTGCTCGAGTTGCACGTACTGCCAGACGTCGAGCTCGGTCCAGTTGGAGAGCGGGAAGACGCGCAGGTGCTCGCCCTTGCGAATCCGTGCGTTGTACAGGTTCCAGAGCTCCGGCCGCTGGTTCTTGGGGTCCCACTGACCGAACTCGTCGCGGTGCGAGAAGACACGTTCCTTGGCGCGTGCCTTTTCTTCGTCGCGCCGCGCCCCGCCGATCGCGGCGTCGAAGCCGTGGGACTCGATCGCGTCGAGCAGGGTCGTGGTCTGCAGGCGGTTGCGCGATGCACGCGGGCCTTTCTCTTCCGAGACGCGGCCCTTGTCGATCGACTCTTGCACGCTCGCCACGATCAGTCGCTCGCCGAGCCGCGCGACGGCGCGGTCGCGGTATTCGATCACCTCGGGGAAGTTGTGCCCGGTGTCCACGTGCATGAGCGGGAAGGGGAAGCGCGAGGGCCGGAAGGCCTTCTCCGCGAGGCGCAGGATTACGATCGAGTCCTTCCCGCCCGAGAAGAGCAGGACCGGTCGCTCACGCTCGGCGGCGAGCTCGCGCAGGATGTGCACGGACTCGTCTTCGAGTGCCCGCAGGTGGCTGCGTCGGTAGGAATTCATGCTGGCGTCCGTGGAGGTTCGAGACTCGGGGACTTTCGGCCATGGGGCCTTGGGATCCCGAGGCGGGTCTGCCCGCCGTCCGAAGTCTAGCCCCCGATCGAGACGCGGCGGGCGCGTGCGCAGGCCACAGGGGCTTCTTCGAGATCGTCCAGACCGGCTGTGGGACACGGAGGACGCTCTGGAAAAGATGTCGGGCGCGTTCGCGCGGGGCGCCGCAGCGTCTCGAAACAAGCGGAGAGGCCGCCCGTCAGCGACGACGGGCGGCCTCTCGGTTGCGTGCTCTTGCGAAGTCTCGCCCGCTCGAAGTGCGGCGAGCTGTCAGCGGCTCACGGGCAGAACACCACGCTGACGGCGTCCGTGGTGTTGAAGGTGAGCGGGCCGCCAATCGGGTCGCGGAAGACGAGCTGGAAGTTCCAAGTGTCGCCCGCGCGGATCAGGCTGGTCGGCTGGGCGGGGTCTTCGAAGTTCACGGCGTAGAGTACGTTGCCCGTCGGCAGGGCGTAGGTCACCGGCAGGCGGCGGACCGGGCTACCGAGACACAGGTTGCCGTCGCCGAAGGGCAGGAAGGCCTGCGTGCGGCTCATGTAGAAGCGTCCGGCGTGACCCGGCGGGACACCCTGCGCTGTCAGGGCGAAGGCGGCCCCGCTGAGCGAGCTCGTCCCCAACACACCGCATTGAGCGCCGCTCGAGAACGTGTTCGGCGTGGCCGAGCAGTAGCTCGTCACCGTGCAGGTCGGCGTACCGTTCGCGCTCCAGTCGAGGTTCGTCAGGAAGCTCAGCGAAAGGTCACCGGGGATCAGGTCGAGCACGAGGTTGGCGACGCCACCCGCGGGCAGGATGGTGGGGATCGGGAAGGCGATGTCTTCGATCACCGTTCCCGGCACGGGGTTGGGGAGCACCTGCGAGCCGGACTGATCGACGGAGATCGAGAGGCGCGGCTGGGCGCCCGACAGGTCGAGCGTGCCCACCATCGGCAACGCGAACGGCAGCGGTCCGATCGACTGCGCGTTGCCGAGCAGGTCGAGGTCGAGCGAGAGCGAGGCGGGGACCACGACGGCGACGTTCCACAGGTCGGGGGTGCCGCTCGGGGTCAGCGTGCCCGCCGCGGGGGCGTTCTGCACGAGCAGGATGTTGTCGAGCGTGCCCTGACCGAGCGGAAGCGGCAGCGTGAAGCCGCCGGGGAACAGAGAGTTGGGCTGGCGCGTGCGGAAGGTGGGGTAGCCGAGCTCGAGGGTGAGGTCTGCCGAGCCCGGCTGGCGACCGGTCGCAGCGATGGAAAGGTCCGCGATCGAGATCGCGCCGAGCTTGGTGTTGATGTTGGCGCGGAAGGTGCCGCCCGGCGTGCCCACGATCGAGGGATCCGTGAGGAGCGTCGCGTTGATCGGGAAGCTCGTGTTGTTGCAGGTCCCAAAGAGGCTCGTGCAGGTGATCGTCCCCGTCGGATTGGTCGCGACGTCGTAGTTTCCGATCGCCGTTCCCGGCAGGGGCAGCGAAAGGTCGAGTTCGATCTGCGTGTTGGACGCGAGCGAGTCGAGGCTGAACTGGTAGGTCTGGGCCAGGGCCGAAGGGACGAGCGCGAGGGATGCGACGAGGGTGCGGAGCTTCATGCGGTGCAAAGGGGGGACTCGGGGAGGGAAGTCAGTGAGTGCGCGTTGCGAACTCGAGCTTTTGGAGTGTCCCCCAGAGTGTCGGAAGCCACAAGGGGCGCGCTCGTCCGCCCCGTGCGCGAGCCCTGCCCCACCCCCGCCCGCTAAGATTCCGACCCCATGAAGTTCCACCTCCCCGCCTTGGGTCTGGGCCTCGCGGCCCTCGCCCTGCTGCTCGGAAACGCGCTGATGCACGCCTCGAACTCGGGTCTCGGACAGGACCACCAGCCCCCCGTCGGCTACTCGGACACCCCGCTCCTGCCCGGCCAGAAGTGGCGTGTGCACGACATCGAGCGCCCGGTTCCGCCGGTCGTGACGCCGGGCAACCACGGCGCGGCGCCGAGCGACGCGGTCGTGCTCTTCGACGGCACGGACCTCTCGAAGTGGACCGGCGGGGGCGGCGAGGCGAAGTGGCTCGTCAAGGAAGGCTATGCCGAGGTCAACGGCACCGGCGGCATCGAGACGCGCGAGCACTTCGGCGACTGCCAGCTGCACATCGAGTGGGCCATGCCGGCGAAGGTCGAGTCGAGCTCGCAGGGCCGCGGCAACTCGGGCGTGTTCTTCCTCGGGCGCTACGAGATCCAAGTGCTCGACTCGTTCCAAAACCGCACCTACGCCGACGGGCAGGCGGCCTCGATGTACGGCCAGTTCCCGCCGCTCGTGAACGCGAGCCGCGGCCCCGGCGAGTGGCAGGCCTACGACATCGTCTTCCGCGCCCCGCGCTTCGAGGGCGACAAGCTGCTCCGCCCCGCGCGCGTCACCGTGTTCCACAACGGCGTGCTCGTCCAAGACGCGCAGGAGTTCATGGGCCCGTCCCGCCACCGCGAGGTCGCGACCTACGCCCCGCACCCCGAGACCGGCCCGATCGCGCTGCAGGACCACGGCAACCCCGTGCGCTACCGCAACCTCTGGCTGCGTCGCCTCTAGCCGCCCTTCCGAGCCCAAAGCGCCGCCCTCGGCACTTCTTCCCGCGCTTCGCTGGACGAACATCGGCCTTCAACCGAGAATCCCCGCCATGGACATGCACTCGATCCACGTCTTCCTCGCCACCTACGGCCCTTGGGCGGCTCTCGCCGTCGGCGTCGGCGCCGTCGCCATGTGCTTCCTCGCGTTCGGCGTGTTCCTCTACACGCAGCTGATCGGCGAGGAAAAGGGTGACGAGCACGGCCACGGCCACGACGACCACGGCCACGGTGCCCATCACTAAGCCGTGCGTCGTTCGGCCGCGCTGATCGCGGCCGCGTTCGCTCTCGCCCTCGCGGTCGCACTCTGGCTCTTCCTCGCGGGGACATCCGTCGAGGTCGGAGCCGCCGACAGTGCCTCGCGCGACGAAGTTGCGTCTCCCGAGGATGTCGGGCGAGTCACGGCCGAGCGCGGTGCAGAGGCGGGCGGGCGCGCCGCGACCCAGGCGAGCGAACCCGCACCGCTGGTCGATGCGCCGCCGAAAGCGATCGATCCGGCGCTGCGCTCG
>JBIKYW010000267.1:0-4873 GCA_044355055.1 Planctomycetota bacterium
CAAGGACAAGTACAAGGATCTGATCGCGGAGATCCGCGTCGCGGGAGCGCCGCTCGGCATCGAGGTGTTCGAGCTCGGCGACTACTACCCCGCCGGCGACGAGTTCATCACGGTGTACGAGGCCACGGGCCGCGTGATCCCGCCCGGCGGCATCCCGCTCGACGTCGGCTGCCTCGTCTGCAACGTCGAGACGGTGCTCAACCTCGACCGCGACCGGCCCGTCACGCGCAAGTTCTTCACGATTGCAGCGGACGTGCCCAACCCGGTCACCGTGTGCGCCCCCATCGGCGCCAAGTTCGGCGACGTGCTGCGCGCGGTCGGCGCGGACCCCGCGAAGATCGGCCACGTGCTCGTCGGCGGCGTGATGATGGGTCGCAACATGAAGAGCTGGGACGAGCCGGTGACGCGCACGACCGGCGGCCTCCTGTGCTTCCCCAACGAGCACGTGCTTCAGCGCAAGTACGAGACCGACAGCCGCGCGCGCAGCCTGATCGGCAAGTCCGCCTGCGATCAGTGCAGCTTCTGCACGGAGATGTGCCCGCGCTATCTGATCGGGCACCCCGTCGAGCCGCACATGGCGATGCGGGGCTTGGGCTTCAACATGGTCGGCGAGTCGCTGATGCTCTCCAGCCAGTTCTGCTGCGAGTGCAACCTGTGCTCGCTCTACGCCTGCCCCGAGGACCTGTTCCCCAAGGACGCCTGCGCCGACAACAAGGTGATCCTGCGCCAAAAGGGCCTGAATCACCCGGCCAAGGGCAAGCGCGACCTCAAGGCCCACAGCATGCAGGAGTACCGCCACGTGCCCGTGGCGAGCCTGATCAAGAAGCTCGGGCTTTCGGGGTACACGAACAAGGGACCGCTGGTCGAGATCGACTGGCGTCTCGACGAAGTCCGCATCCCGCTCAAGCAGCACATCGGCTCGCCGGCGGGGTGCGCGGTCAAGGTCGGCCAGCGCGTGCGCGAGGGCGATGTGATCGGCAGCGCGCCCGATGGACTCGGCGTGCCCGTGCACGCGTCGATCGACGGCGTCGTGGCGGCGATCGGCGACGAGATCGTGATCCGGAGGAGCTGATGAGCAAGCGTATGGAAGCGCTCGGCATGGTCGAGCTGTCGTCGATCGCGGTCGCCTATCTCGTCGAGGATGCGATGCTCAAGGCGTCGGACGTCGACTTGCTCGTGGCGCGCACGATCTGCTCGGGCAAGTACATCGTGATGGTCGGCGGCTCGGTCGCCTCCGTCGAAGCCAGCCTGCGCGCCGGCCGCGAAGTCTCGCGCGAGGCGCTGATCGACGAGCTCTTCATCCCGAACATCGACGAGCGCGTGTTCCCCGCCATCACGGGCAGCGTCGCGCTCAAGGACTCCGACAAGGATGCCCTCGGCATCCTCGAGGCCTTCTCGGTCACGTCGATTATCGAGGGCGCGGACGCCGCCGTGAAGGCCGCCGATGTCACGCTCTTTCGCATCCACGTCGCCATGGCGATCGGCGGCAAGGGCTTCCTGCTGCTCACGGGCGAGGTCTCGGACGTCACCGCCGCGATCGAGGCCGGTGCGAAGCAGATCGGCAAGCGCGGCCTGCTCGTCAGCAAGGTCGTGATCCCGCGCCCCGAAGAGCGCCTCTTCAAGGAAACGCTCTAGCCGGAGCGTGGCTCTCGAAAACGTCCGGGCCCGCGCCGCCTCTGTGAGGTGACGCGGGCCCGGAGTCTTGGAAGTGCTCGCTGCGCGGCGTCAGGGATTGATCGTGAAGCCGACCGCGTTGGAGAGGCCGGTGGTCGGCGTCGAGGCGGGGTCGCGCATCCAGTATTGCGCGGCGCATGCGGCGCCCGTGACGAGGCGCGTGTCGGTGCCGGAGCGGATCAGCGCGTTGAAGTCGAAGCTGTAGCTGCCGGTGCAGTTGGGGAAGCCCACTTGACCGCCGGAGAGCTGCACGGCGGTGCGCGTCGAGGGCGGCGCGACGCACAGGAAACCGCCTTGGAACGGCGAGGCGATCTGCTGGAATCCGTAGAAGAGCAAGCCCGAACGATCGTTGAGGACGTTGGTGCAGCCGAGGGTGAGCGGCTGATTCGAGCTGACGCTCGCGTAGCCCGTGGCGCTGATCGCGGGCGTGCAACCGAGGCTGTTCACCTTGCCGGTGCAGTAGGTCGCGGGCATGAACACCGGGAGCTCGATGCGGAAGCCCTCGGACTGGTTGGAGATGTTGGTGCCCCAGCCGACGATGAAGCGTCCGTCGTCCGAGATATCCGCTGCGTACTTCAGCGTCTGCCACTGCGAGTAGGCAGCGGGCACGCCGTTGTTGAGCAGGTAGTCCTGCAGCTTCATCACGCTGCTCATGCCCGTGCGCCAGATGAAGGCCTGCGAGTTGAGGAAGTTGGAGCCGCTCCAGCCGACCACGACGCTGCCGTCGGCGCTCACCGCCGTGGCGTAGCCCGCGTTGCCAAAGCCAGCGATGCCGATCGCGCCGAGGCTCTGCATGCCGGTGCTGGCGCTCCAGCGGAACGCGTTGTAGGCCGAGGTTCCGACCACCCATGTGCCGTTGGAAGAAATCCCATAGGCGGTGCTGGAGCCATAGATCGTGTTGCCCGCCTCGAGCGAGCCGAGGTACTGGCCCGTTCCGGCGGCGAGGTTCCAGCGGATGGCGCGCTGCGGGCTCGTGATCAGACCGGCGGCCCATTGGCCATCGGCGGAAACCGCGTTGGCGCGGCTCGACCAGCCCGGGCCGGGAAGCCACAGGCCCATGTCAACCGTGCCGCCCGCGGGCGTCCACTTGAAGGCGTGCGCTTCGCCCGCCGTCTTCCATGCGAGGCCGACGACCGTCTGACCGTCGCCGCTCATGTCGTAGGAAGTGCTGACCGAGGTGCCGCTCACTCCGCCGAGGCCGGGCAGCTGGGTCCAAGCGCCCGTCGTTCGATCCCAGCGCGAAGCCGTCGTGCGGTTTACGTTGTTGGGGTCGTAGGTGTCGGCCGAGACGTAGGTCGCGCCATTGGAGACCTTGGCCTCCGAGCCGCGACCGTCGCCGGTCGACTGCCACGCGGGGAACGTCGTGCTCCACCAATAGGCCTGATTGTTGCCATAACCCGCGACCGCAAGGCCATCCGGGGAGATCCCCGAGGCGCGGGCGAAGTTGGGCCCCAGGCCGGTGATCGAGCCCGTCTGGGCGGTGGCGGGCAGAGCGAGGAGGAATGCGAAGAAGAAGCGTGTCATGGAGGTTGGGTGCGGCCCTAGGTCGGGTGGCGCGCTTCGAAACGGGCGCGACGTAGCTCCGCGGAGGGCACCAGCGCCGATCCCGCCCCAGCGTTCCTAGATTTTTCCACAGGCCGCCCCGAAAGGGGCCTCAGCGCGGCAGCTCACCGGCCTGAGGGCGATCCGCGATGCCGAGGGCGGCCTCGACCTGCTGCTCGATGTAGAGGGCCTGCTCGGCCTCCAAGCTCGCCCCACGGATCAGACGACGAACCCCCTCTCCCCTTACGACGATCCAGACCTCGAACGAGACCGAGGGGCCGTGCTCTCCGCGGGACTCGTGGCGCTTGCAGTAGAGCTGTTCGACTCGGCCCCGCTCGATCGTGCGATTCCCTCTCCACGGGAGCGGGCCGGAGTGAACGCGCAGCTCGCGGTTCGTCACGCGAAGGCTGGTCGAGTTGAGGAACATCGCGGCGGTCCAATAGGCGAGTCCAACTCCGACGGCCACGTGCGCGAGCGGAAACACCGCCATGATCCACGGTGCGTCGCCGCCGAAGACCATGCCGTACCAGAACAGCAAGAACGCGTTCCATGCGATGGTGAAGAACAGGAGGAACAGCGCGAGCGGGCGAAACCAGCGCCATCGAAGAACGAGCTCGCCCTTGTGCTTCTCCACGCGAAAGCCCTCGGGCAGCGCGACTTCGGGGCGCGGTGCGAAGGAGGGCGGTGAAGACTCGCCGCTTTGGCTACCCCCGATGCTCATCAGCGCGCCGCAGTAGCTGCAGGTGGCGAGGCCACGACCTGCGTCGAGATCGGTGGCCTTCAGGTTCGAGGCGCAGGACGGACAGCGCAGGGACGTGGGCACGGTCATGGGGACGCGCACGGTAGCGTCCACCAAGGGAGGAAGGCACGGTCGCACTCGCTCCCGCGCCCTTTGGAACCCCTTCGGCGGGCATTCCCCCCAGCTGGAGCATGTTTCGACCCTGCGTGGTGCGGCAGACCTGCGCAGGGGGGCGTAGTGGGCAGCGCCATGCTGCGCATCGCGGGGTGCGCGCTGTGGACTTAGCCTCGCCGGTGTGATGACAGCGCTCTTGCTCACCCCGACCGTGCTCTCCGTGCTGATCTTCTGCGCGCACCTGTTTCGCGCCGAGCTTGTGCTGCTGATCCCGCCGCTGCTCATCAGCCTGGGACTTCTGATCTATCGCAGCGGAGCCGTAGCGCGGTTCTTCCAGCTGCTCTTGTTGGCCATCAGCGGCGTCTGGATCTTCACCGCGTTCCAGCTCGGAACCCGCCGCATGGAACAAGGCGAACCGTGGCTGCGCATGGCCCTGATCCTCGGCGGCGTGGCTGTGTTTACGCTGTTTGCCGCGGCGCTCTGGGAGTCCGAAACGCTGCTGCGGCGCTATCCACGCACGTGGCTGAGTCCGGGTCCGAGCGAGCGCTCCGGCGGAGCGTGAGCGCGCCGGGCGTGTCTATTTCACGCGCGGCTTGCGTGCCGCGACCTTTGCGGAGGGCCGCTTCTTCGGCACGTGAGCCTTCGAAGGCTTGCGCTCGCTGAGCGCACCTTCGTACGTGGCGATGAACTTCTCGTAGGTCAGCTTGCGCAGCGCCTCTGCGAGCACGTCGAGCGCGAGGTCGTCGACCTTCTTGAAGCGGATGCAGGCCTTGCCCATGTCGAGCTTCTTGCCGCTCTTCTTCC
>JBIKYW010000269.1:0-4857 GCA_044355055.1 Planctomycetota bacterium
GATGGACCGTCGACTCCAGCCGCTGGAGGTCGCCCAACTGAATCTGAGCTACCGCTCGTCGCAGGTCGTGCTCGACTTCGCCAACAAAGTCTTCGAAACGAAGGCACCTTTCTCCGGCTTCGACGCACGTCCTGGCAGCGCGAGAGCGCTGCAGACATTCTGCTCGAACTACGTGAAGCACACGGCGAAGCACGACCTCTCTGGAAAGGTGCGCGTGCATACCGCCACGTTGCCGGCGGATGCGAAGGATCGCACGCGCGCTTGCATGGACCGCGCCGTGGAGCTCGTCGAGGAGCTGCGGAAGCTCGACGCGCGCGCCACGGTGGCGATCCTTCTGCGCCGCAATCGCTATGCGGCGTATCTGCTGACGAAGCTGCGCGAACGGGGGATCGCGGCCAGCGGCGAAGGCGGCAATCCGCTGGTGGACTCCATCTCGGTGCAAGCCGCTGCGGCGGCGCTTCACTGGTTGGAGCATCCCGGCGATGGCGTGGCGCTGTACCACGTTGCGACGAGCGTCTTCGCGTCGGCGCTCGGCCTCGTCGCCGACGTTTCCGTGGCACAGTCTGCGTCGATCCAGCGCGAACAGCGCCGTCGGCTCCTGCGCCTCGGTGTCTCCGGCTGGTTGGCCGAGCTCCGCGGTTGTGTCGCGGAGAAGCTCGGCGTCTGGGAGCAGCGTCGCTTTGCTCAGCTGATCGACTTTGCGCTCGCTCAGGACGCGGGGGGATCGCTCGATGAGTTCCTCGCGCGCGTGGCGAGCGTGCGCGTCGAGGACGCGAGTTCCGCCGCTGTGAAGGTGATGACCGTCCACGCTTCGAAGGGGCTGGAGTTCGATGCCGTCGTCCTTCCGGAGCTCGACCAGCTCTGGCAGCAGGATTCCAACGTCTTCTACTGGCGACGGGAGGGTGACGATCCCGAGCGGCGCATCGATCTCGTCTCGCGCAGCGTGTCGAAGCTGACCCTCCGAGCGTTCTTGGCAGCCGGCTTGCCCGAGCCCACCGAACTCCACGAGATGGCGCAGGAACGCGGCATGCGCGATGAGCTCTCGGTCCTGTACGTGGCGCTCACGCGTGCGCGTTATTCGCTGCAGCTCGTGATTCACGCGATGGGCAACAAGGAGGGTGGGGTGCGCCGCTCGCCGTCGGGGCTGCTGCGCGAGCGGCTGGGGCTTGGACACGGTGCGCTGCCTGAGAACTCGGTCGTCTACGAGAGCGATACGCCCGACAGCGCTTGGGTTTCGCACCTCAAGCCCGTGAAGGAAGTCTTGCCGAGTTGGGCCGCGGCGCGCGAGCTCACGTTCGCTCCCAGTGTGCGTCGACGCGAGCTGGAGCGTCGCAGCCCCTCGGATCTCGCCCACGACGAGTCCATTGCCATTTCCAAGCTGTTCGAGAGCGCGGACGATACGCGCGCGCAGCGCCGCGGCAGTCGTTTCCACCGCTGGCTCGAAGAGCTGGAGTGGATCGACAATTTCTCGCGTACGCCCGACGAGCTCCGTGCGCTCGCGCGCGAGGCCAGCGGCGCCGACGAGTGGCTCGAACAAGACTTGGAGCAGTTTCTGGCGAGCTTTGAAAAGCCGAACTTTCGCACTCATTTCTCTAAGCCCGCGGATTCCGTCGAGGTCTGGCGAGAGCGCCGCTTCCGCATCGCGCGCGGCGAGACGCTCGAGAGCGGCAGCTTCGACCGCGTGGTCGTGTGGCGCGATGGCGAGCGCATCGTTCGCGCCGAGGTGCTCGACTTCAAGACGAGCAAGCCGACCGCCGACCTTGTGGCTCGACGCGAGCACTATCGGCCTCAGTTGGAGGCCTATCGAACCGCCGTCGCCGCGATCACGGGCCTGCCGCGCGAGAAGGTGGTCGCCAGCCTCTTTTTCCTCGAGGCCGACGAGTACATGCCCATCGACTGACGGGGCTCAGACTGCGAGATTCTCGCCGATCGCGTGCTGATCGGCGACGAGCACGCGCACGCGCCTATCGAGCCCGAGCTCTGCGAGGGTCTTGTGCGCGACGTCGAGCGCGATGTCGGGCCGATTGTTTTTTTCGGAGAGGTGCGCGAGGACGAGCGTGTGGAGCGCTTCGCTCGCGAGCTTGCGCAGCATCTGCGCGGACTGATCGTTGGAGAGGTGCCCGCCGTCGCCCGCGACGCGTTTCTTGAGCGCGGGCGGGTACGGCCCGCTCTGGAGCATGCCGAGGTCGTGGTTGAACTCGAGCACGAGCACGTGCGCTCCCGCGAGCGCGCGCGCCACGCCGTCGTCGGGTCGCCCCATGTCCGTCAGGATCGCCGCGACGCGCCCGGCGTGCTCGATGCGATAGGCGACGGTCGGGTGGGCATCGTGGGGGATCGCGACGTTGCGGACGACGAGGTCGTCGAGCTCTTGGGCCCCGCCGACGGGCAGGGTGTGCAGGTCGCGGCAGCGGCGGATGGCCGCGTTTCCCATCAAGCTCTCGGCGCAGTGCAGCCGCGCGCGGTGCTTGCGCGCGATGAAGCCCGCGGAGCGCGCGTGGTCGAGGTGTCCGTGCGTCACCCAGACATGCCGGAGCGCGGGGCGCTCGGCGTTCGGCGGCGGAACGCCTGCGACTTCGAGGCGTTCCTCGAGCTCGACGCCCGGCAGTCCAGCGTCGACGAGCACGCGCCGCTCGCCCGCGCGGATCAGCGTGCAGTTGCCTTGGCTGCCCGACGAGATCACCTGCAAGTGCATGGGGCAAAGAGCATAGCTCGCAGCAGCCCGGCCGAATCGACCGCGCAGAGCGCAGAGGCTGAAACCGCGCGCGTTGCGTCGTATGTTCCGTGCCATGATGTCGCCTCAAGCACGCCGTTTTCCGCGCTTCGCCGCGCTGCTGCTCCTCGCCGCCTGCGCGGCCACTGCGGACCGTTCGGAGCTCGTCGGTCGCAGCGCGCGCCTCGATGCCGATGTGCGCTGGTTGGCTGCGGACGAGCAGGAGGGGCGCCGCGCCGGCACGGATGCGGGCTTGCGCGCCGGAGACTGGATCGCCCAGCGCTTCGAGACGCTGGGGCTCGAGCCCGGCAACGGCGGCAGTTACTTGCAGACATTCGAGGTTCCCAAGCCCGTCGAGGTGCGCGCGGGGAGCTCGGTGAATGGCCTGAGCGATCCGGCGCAGGTCGCACCCCTCTTCTGCGCGACGGCCGGCAGCGTCGCGGGTGACATCGCGTGGCGGGGCTATGGCATCGTCGACGCGACGAAGGAGTGGAATGACTATGCCGAGCGCGTCGATGGCAAGGTCGTCGTGATCGTGCGCGGCACGCCGCCGGATGAGGTGGGTGCCCAGCCCGCCGAGCAGCCGCAAGGCAGCGACGCCGTGCACTCGAGCGCCGGATGGGGCAACGCGGGTTCGCTTTTCTTGAAGGTGATGACCGCCAAGCGCCATGGCGCGGTCGCGGTGCTCGTGGCCCCACATCCGAGTCAAAAGAGCGAGGCACTGCCGCCTTTCGACTACGGTCGCGCCGCGCAGAGTGTCTTGCCTTCGCTCTACATTTCGCATTCCGTCGCGGCACAGCTCGTACCCGGCTACGACGCGGCCATCGCGGCGCTCGATGCGCGCGGCGAAGTTCCGGCGGTGACTCCCGCCGCGAGTGCGAGCGTCTCGGTGAACGTGGTGCGCGAGCGGGGGCCTGCGACGAACGTACTCGGACTGCTGCGCGGCCGCGACTCGTCGCGCTGCGTCGTCGTCGGCGCGCACTACGACCACCTCGGTCACGGCGGAGAGGGTTCGCTCGACCCCAAGGGCGGCCCGCAGATCCACAACGGTGCCGACGACAACGCCAGCGGCACGGCGGCGGTGCTCGAAGTGGCGCGAGCGCTGCGCAGCGGGCCGCAGCCGGAGTGCGATGTGCTGTTCGCGCTGTGGTCCGGCGAAGAGCTCGGTCTGCTCGGCAGCGAGCATTGGGCCCGCAATCCCGGCTTCGAGCTCTCGCGCGTGGTCGCAAACGTGAACCTCGACATGGTGGGTCGGGCGGGCAACGGAAAGCTCGCGGTGCTCGGCGCTGGATCGGCTGCGCCGTTCGCGAAGTGGCTCGCGGAGCTCGGTCCGCAGGTGGGGCTCGCGCTCGACGTTTCGCTCTCGGGGCAGGGCGTCGGCGGAAGCGATCACCAGACGTTCTTGAAGCGCAAGATCGCCGCCGTGCACCTCTTCAGCGGCTTGCACAGCGACTACCACAAGCCCTCGGACGACTCCGAGCGCTTCGAGGCGGACGGCGCGGCCAAAGTCGCGCAGCTCACGCTCGACTTGGTGCGTCGCATCTCCGCGGAGCGCGCGTTCGCCTTCGTCGAGCCGCCGGCCCCCGCCGCGCAGCAGCCCGGCCGAGAGCGCGCGGGTGGCTTCCGCGTCTGGTTCGGCACCGTGCCCGAATACTCCTACGATGGCGTCGGGCTCTTGCTCTCGGGCACGTCCCCCGGAAGTCCCGCCGAGAAGGCCGGAATGCTCGCAGGCGACGTGCTCGTGCAGGTCGGCGACATCGAGATTGGCACGATTCAGGACTTCGTCTACGCGCTGCAGACGTACAAGCCTGGCGACGTCGTTCTCGCGCGCTTCCTTCGCGACGGTGTGCGCGAAGAGGTGCGCGTCACTCTCGCGACGCGCGAGGCTCAGTAAGCGCGCTCAGCGCCACTGCGCGAGGAACAGGTTCGTCTCGCCGGCCTCGGTGCCGCCGCGGTTGGACGCGAACACGAGCCAGCGCCCGCAGGGCGAGAACATCGCGAAGCTGTCGAAGCCGACGTAGGTCGTGATCTGCTCGAGGTCACTGCCGTCGTCGTCGATGGCGAAGAGGTCGAACTCGACCTGCTTCTCGCGCTTGTCGTGGTGGTTCGTCGAGAAAATGATCCGCTGGTCGCCCGGGAAGAAGTAG
>JBIKYW010000268.1:0-4857 GCA_044355055.1 Planctomycetota bacterium
ATGAAGTCCACGTCGGCAAGCGAGATGCGACCCTGCTTCAAGCAGAACTCGATAGCGAGCTTGGGGAAACCGGAGTCGTGCTTGCGACGGCTGAAGCGCTCCTCCTCGGCGGCGGCCACCAGCACCCCGTCCTGCACGAGCGCGGCAGACGAGTCGTGGTAGTAGTACGAGAGTCCGAGGACGTTCATCTCGCCCTAGCCTTGGCGCCGCGCCGAGCGCAGGTCTTCGTTTTCGCGCCGCCAAGCCACCCAGTTGCTCGCAGGTCGCCGCAGTCGCAGCGGGTCTGCGAAGCTGCGATACGCCAGTGCGAACGGCCCCAAGAGCCCGAAGTAGAGCACCGTCAGCAGCACGCGCGAGAGCATGCTGCCGAAGCGCTCCGAGAAGTGGAGGAGGGCGCTCATGGGGTGGCTGGAGTGTATCGGACTCGAGCCCCGTCACCGGAGTAGCGGCAGACGGCGTTGACGCAGCGCGCGGCGGAAGACCCTTTGCAGCGGGAAAGAGTTTCCTTCCGCAGGCTAGACCTAGCGCAAGGTCAGAGTGCCCTTGTAGAGCTCTTGGCGCAGGTCGATGCGTCCATTCTGGTCGTCGTCGCGCAGGATGTCGACGTCGAGTGTCGTCCCCGGCGCGAGCTTGTCGAGCAGACGCGCGAACTCGGCGCCGTCCTTGACGGAAAAGATCACGTTGTGATCCGGCAAGCGCAGCGAGTCGATGATGTCGCGCGGCTTGAGCCCGAGCTCGTGTGCCGGCCCGACGCCATCGACGGCGACGACGCAGACCGAGGGCTGGTTTCCGATCGCGCAGCGATCGACGGTCATTCCCGTGCGCTCGAACACCGCGCCATCGACACGGTTCCAGCCGCGCAGCTCGAACTCGCGCTCGCCTTCCGCAGCCTGCACGCGAAAGCGCGCCTGCTTGTTGGGAACGAGCTGCAGGCGCGCGAGTCGATACTCCTCGCGATTGCGCACGGGAGTCCCGTCGATCGCGAGCAGGCGATAGCCCGTCTCCATGCCGGCTTGGGCCGCCGGACTGCCGGGAACGATGTGTTGAATGCACAGCGTGCCTGCGTCGTCGACGTCGAATCCGTACCAAGAACGCGCGGACTCGGGCGCGAGCAGCTGGTCGCGCAGCACCTCTTCGATCCGGTCGACCGGAATCGCGAAGCCCATATTCTCGGCCGCCTCGTTGACGGCGGTGTTGATGCCGATCATCTCGCCCAAGATGTTGAGCAGCGGTCCGCCCGAGTTGCCGTGGTTGATCGCGGCATCGGTCTGGATCAGATCGCCGAGGCGCAGCGTGACGTTGTTGCCCGCGTTGACGGAGATCTCCCTGCCGAGCCCGGAGATGATCCCAGAGCTCACGGTCAGACGCTGGCCGAGCGGGTTCCCGATCGCAATGACGCGCTCGCCAAGGATCAAGTCGCTCGAGGTGCCCATGCGCACCGTGGTGAGAGCGAGCTCGCTGTCGACCTTCAAGAGCGCGAGGTCCTGCTCGCGCGACGTCGAGAGCAGCTTCGCGGGAAAGCGTCGTGAGACGACGGCGCCCTTCTCATCCTTCTCCGTCGAGCCGTCGACCGTCGTGTCGAATTGCACCGTGATCGAGCGCGCATCGTCTCCGACGACGTGGTGATTGGTGACGATGTAGCCGGAGGCGTGCACGATGACTCCGGAGCCCGTGCGATTTTCCTCGCCCCACACTCGTCTCCCGACGAGGTCGAAGCCCTTGAGTACCGGCCGCGTCGATTCGATGAACACCACCGCCGGTCGCACGTCGCGCGCGACGATCGCTTCCGGCGTGAGCCGCCGCTCGTAGGACGAGAGCTCTTGAGAAGCAGCCGAGAGGCCCGGGAGACAAGCAAGGAGCAGCGTCAGCATGGTCGTGGGATGTGGGGCGCCGCGGAAGCGCTACCCCGGGGACCTTACGAAGTCCGAGCGCTCGATGTGAGCGGCGAAGGGCCCCGGCGCGCGCTGGGGGCGACGGCCGCGCGGACACCCGCGGGTCTAGCGCTCGCTCGCCCGGCATTTCGAGGCAGCCAAGGCGCGCGGAGGGAAGAAGTGGTGGACCCAACAGGACTCGAACCTGTGACCCCTACCATGTCAAGGTAGTGCTCTAGCCAACTGAGCTATGGGTCCACGCCTCGCGCGTAGCGAAGGGCGGAGAGCATAGGGGCTCGCGTGCTCGGGTACAAGCCCCAAGGCGGGAGGCCGCGGTTCTGGGAATGGGGCGCCCCGACGCTAGACTCTCCGCCCTTGCAAGTGGAGCACAGCGCGCGTCGCAGTGCTGCACCGGCGAGCCCCCAACCCGCAAGCAGAGCAGGATTCCCAAGTGAAGATCGGCGTCGTCCGCGAGATCAAGGTCCACGAGAACCGAGTCGCCCTGACCCCCGCTGGCGCCGAGCGCCTGATCGCGGCGGGCAACGAGGTCTGGGTCGAGACCCAGGCCGGCGTGGGAAGCCAGATCCCCGACGAAAACTACGTTCGCGCGGGCGCCAAGATCGCGCCGACCGCCGCCGACGTGTGGAAGTCGTGCGACCTGATCCTGAAGGTCAAGGAGCCGCTGAAGCAGGAGTGGCCCCACATCCGCAAGGGCCAGACGCTCTTCACCTATTTCCACCTCGCTGCGGACTTGGAGCTCACCAAGGCGATGATGGCGAGCGGCGCGCACTGCTTCGCCTACGAGACCCTCGAGGTCGGACGCACGCTGCCGCTGCTCACTCCGATGAGCGAAGTCGCCGGTCGCATGGCGATCCAAGCGGGCGCCCAGTGGCTAGAGCGCTCCCGCGGCGGCTCGGGCATCCTCCTCGGCGGCGTCCCCGGCGTGAACCGCGCACACGTGCTCGTGCTCGGCGGCGGCGTGGTCGGCACCAACGCGGCCCGCATGGCCTGCGGCCTCGGCGCCGACGTGACGTTGATGGACGTCAGCCTCGATCGCCTGCGCTACCTCGACGAGGTGATGCCGAAGAACTGCAAGCTGCTCTACTCCACGCCGATGGCGATCCGCGACCTGCTGCCGTGGGCGGACCTCGTGGTCGGTGCGGTGCTGATCCCCGGTGCCGCGGCCCCGAAGCTGATCCGCCGCGAAGACCTCAAGCTGATGAAGCCGGGCAGCGTGATCGTGGACGTCGCCATCGACCAAGGCGGCTGCATCGAGACGGCGAAGCCGACGAGCCACGCCGAGCCCACCTACGTGATCGACGGCGTGATCCACTACTGCGTGGCCAACATGCCGGGCGCGGTTCCGCGCACGAGCACGTTCGCGCTCAACAACGCGACGCTGCCCTATGCGGTCGAGCTCGCCAAGCTCGGCCCGGCGCGCGCCATCAAGGAGAACGCGCCGCTGCGCACCGCGGCGAACGTCGTCGCGGGCGCGCTCACCTACAAGGGCGTCGCCGACAGCTTCGCGCTGCCGTTCACCGAGCCGATCGAGGCCGCGGCCAAGATCGGCTGAGTCGCGGGCCATGGAGCTCTGGCAGGCGGTGCTCTTGGGGCTCGTCGAGGGCCTCACGGAGTACCTGCCCGTGAGCTCGACGGGGCACTTGATCGTCGCCCAACGCGCGCTCGCGATCCCCGCCAGCCCGGCCGCGAACGCCTACGCGATCTGCATCCAAGGCGGCGCGATCGCTGCCGTGGTCCTGCTCTATCGCACGCGCATCGTCCAGATGCTGCGCGGCCTCGCGGGAAGCGAAGTGACGGGGCGTCGTCTCCTCCTGTGCGTGATCTGTGCCTTCGCTCCCGCCGCCGTGCTCGGCAAGCTCTTCGACGAGCGGATCGAGGAGCTGCTCTTCGGACTCTGGCCAGTCGTCGCGGCGTGGGGGATCGGTGGGATCGCGATCCTCGCCGTCGCGCGGAGTCGACGGGGCGTGGCGCCGGAGCAGGGGCGCTCGCTCGAGCAGCTCTCGCTCGGCGCCGCGTTCCTGATCGGCCTCGCGCAGTGTGTCGCGATGTGGCCCGGGACGAGCCGCAGCCTCGCGACGATCTTGGGCGGACTCGGGCTCGGCTTGAGCCTCACCGCCGCGGTTGAGTTCAGCTTCCTCCTCGGGTTGATCACGCTCACCGCCGCGACGGCGTACAAGGGCTTCAAAGAAGGCGACACGATGGTGCGTGAGCTCGGAGTCGGCCCGATCGTGCTCGGCTTCGTCGTCGCGGCTGCGAGCGCCTGGGCAAGCGTGCGCTGGATGGTGAGCTACCTCGGTCAGCGCGGCCTCGCGCTCTTTGGCTGGTGGCGGATCGCGCTGGCCGCTGTCGTCGCAGCGCTGCTCACGAGCGGCGTGTGGAAGGCCGCATGAAAAAGCGTGCGCTCGTCACCGGCATCACAGGCCAAGACGGCAGCTACCTCGCAGAGCTGCTCTTGGAAAAGGGCTACGAGGTCTACGGCCTCGTGCGGCGCTCGAGCACCGGTGGATTCGAGCGCATCGAGCACCTCCTGCCGCAGCTCCAGCTCGTCCGCGGCGACCTGCTCGACCAGTCGAGCATCGTGCGCGCGATGGAAGCCGCACAACCCGACGAGATCTACAACCTCGCGGCGCAGTCGTTCGTGCCGACGTCTTTCCAAGAACCCGTGCTCACGGCGGAGTTCACCGCGCTCGGTGTGACACGCATGCTCGAGGCGATGCGCCACGTCTGCCCGAAGGCGCGCTTCTATCAGGCCTCGAGTTCCGAGCTCTTCGGCGAGGTCAAGGTCTGGCCGCAACGCGAGGACACGCCGTTTCATCCGCGCAGTCCCTACGGCGTCGCGAAGCTCTACGGCCACTGGATCACGGTCAACTACCGCGAGTCCTACGGGCTCTTCGCCTGCTGCGGAATCCTCTTCAACCACGAGTCGCCGCGCCGCGGGCCGGAGTTCGTCACGCGAAAGGTCACG